>NZ_JBSGBN010000133.1:0-27910 GCF_053601275.1 Streptomyces sp. NPDC004752
GGAACGGCGACGGATTCCGCCGTTCCGGCCTGCCGAGTTGCCCTGGCCCGCTGCCCCGGTGGTCGTGTCGCCTGTGCCTCGGTAGGTGCAGGTGTACCGGCTGGGACGGGATGTCGGCGTTGGGGTGGTTTGGAGTGCGGTGTCGGGGCGGAAGGGTCGGCCGCACCGAGGCCACGGGGCGTCGGCCCGGTGGTCTTCGCGGCCTTGTCGGCCTTGTCGGCCTGGCCGGAACGGCGACGGATCCCGCCGTTCCGGCCTGCCGAGTCGCCCTGACCCGCTGCCCCGGTGGCCGCGGATCTACGGATGTGGAGGAACGTCCCTGTCCTGGTCGCCCAGTTCGTCCTTCATCTTCTGCTGGGCCGTGTCGACCTGGGACTGGTACTTGTTGCCGGTCCGCTCGTCGGCGTAGTCGCCGGCCTTGTCGATGCCCTTGCTCGCCTGGTCCTCGTGGCCTTTGAGCATGCCTTTGAGCTTGTCCATGATGGACATGGCAACCCTCCTAGCTGATGTAGCGGCTACCTCCTCCAGACTCACCGGCCGGGACGCGGTTCGCATCTCGGCGGGCCCGGGCGTACGGATGCATGAGTGTCCCCTTTGTGTCAATTTGGACGCTAGGTATGCCTGCCGCCGCAGAAAGGCCCGCGAGGATGACTACTCCCGGTTTCGGATTCGGACGCAGCCCCTTCGAGGAGTTCGACGAGCTGATGTCCCGTTTCTTCGGCGGGTCCGCTCAGGCCGCGCCCGCCCGGCGGGTCCAGCGGGTCGACATCGGCAGCCTGCTGTCGGAACGGGGCCGCGAGCTGGTCGCGGCGGCACGGGACATCGCCGCCGCGGAGGGCAGCGAGGATCTCGACGCCCGGCATCTGCTGGCCGCCGCCACCGAGCACGATGCGACCCGGCGCCTGATCGGCGAGGCCGGCGCGGATCCCGACGGCATCCGGGAGCGGCTCGGCACCGTCGCGGACAGCGGCGAGAAGACCGAGCCCGCCACCCTGACCCCGGCCGCCAAGCGCGCCCTGCTCGACGCGTACCAGATCTCGCGCGCCGAGGGAGCCTCGTACATCGGCCCCGAGCACCTGCTGCGGGCGCTCGCCGCGAACCCGGAGTCGGCGGCCGGCCGGGTGCTGGCGGAGAGCGGCTGGGAGCCGGCCCGGATGCCCACGGAGAGCGCCGCCGAGCGGCACAGACCCAGCAACACGCCGACCCTGGACGAGTACGGCCGCGACCTCACCGAGGACGCCCGGGCGGGCCGCCTCGACCCGGTGATCGGCCGCGACGACGAGGTCGAGCAGACCATCGAGGTGCTGTCGCGGCGCAGCAAGAACAACCCGGTCCTCATCGGCGACCCCGGTGTCGGCAAGACCGCCATCGTGGAGGGGATCGCCCAGCGCATCGCCGCCGGGGATGTGCCCCAGACCCTCAGTGACAAGCGGCTGGTCTCCCTGGATCTGGCCGGGCTGGTGGCCGGGACCAAGTACCGCGGCGAGTTCGAGGAGCGGCTCAAGAAGCTGCTCGACGAGGTCGGCGAGCACAGCGACGAACTCGTGCTGTTCCTGGACGAGGTGCACACCGTCGTCGGGGCCGGCTCGGGCGGCGAGGGCGGCCTGGACGCGGGCAATATGCTCAAGCCCGCCCTGGCCCGCGGCGCGCTGCACCTCATCGGCGCGACCACGGTGGACGAGTACCGCAGGCACATCGAGAAGGACGCCGCCCTGGAGCGCCGCTTCGCGCCGATCCTGGTCGGCGAGCCCACCGTCGACGACACCATCGAGATCCTGCACGGCCTGCGCGATCGCTACGAGGCCCACCACCAGGTCCGCATCACCGAC
Source organism: Streptomyces sp. NPDC004752 (assembly GCF_053601275.1). Lineage (NCBI taxonomy): Bacteria > Bacillati > Actinomycetota > Actinomycetes > Kitasatosporales > Streptomycetaceae > Streptomyces > Streptomyces sp. NPDC004752. The sequence continues at coordinate 1,830 of NZ_JBSGBN010000133.1, forward strand.
GAGGCGGTCGTCGCCGCGGCCGAGCTGTCCGACCGCTACATCACCGCCCGCTTCCTGCCCGACAAGGCGATCGACCTGATGGACCAGGCCGCCGCCCGGGTGCGGCTGCGCGCCAGGACCCCGCTCGCCGACACCCGGGACGTCGAGGACCGGATCGCCGCGCTCAACCGGGAGAAGGACCAGGCGGTCGCCGACGAGGAGTACGAGCGCGCGAAGGAACTGCGCGACCGGGTCAAGGAGGCCGAGACCCGGCTGGCCGAGGCGGCCAAGGCGGAGGAGCGGACGCCCGAGGTCACCGCCGAGGACATCGCCGAGGTGGTCTCCCGCACCACCGGCATCCCGGTCGCCCAGCTCACCGAGGAGGAGCGGGAGCGGCTGATGAGGCTGGAGGAGCATCTCCACGAGCGTGTCGTCGGCCAGGACGAGGCGATCACCGCCGTCGCCCGCGCGGTCCGGCGGGCCCGCGCGGGCATGAGCGACCCCCATCGGCCCGTGGGCAGTTTCCTGTTCCTCGGCCCGACCGGCGTCGGCAAGACCGAGCTGGCACGCGCCCTGGCCGCCGCCCTCTTCGGCGACGACACCCGCATGATCCGGCTGGACATGAGCGAGTTCCAGGAGCGGCACACCGTCTCCCGCCTGGTCGGTGCCCCGCCCGGATATGTCGGCCACGAGGAGGCCGGCCAGCTCACCGAGGCGGTGCGCAGGCAGCCGTACGCCGTGCTGCTGCTGGACGAGGTGGAGAAGGCGCACCCCGACGTCTTCAACACGCTGTTGCAACTGCTGGACGACGGCCGGCTGACCGACTCCCAGGGGCGCACGGTCGACTTCAAGAACACGGTCGTCATCATGACGTCGAACATCGGCGCCGACCGGATCCTGGCCGCCGGCGTCGAGGACTACACGAAGGTCCGCGAGTCGGTACTGCCGCTCCTGCACCAGCACTTCCGGCCGGAGTTCCTCAACCGCATCGACGAGATCATCGTCTTCCGCGGCCTGGATCGCACCCAGCTGCGGCAGATCGTCGACCTGCTGCTTGAGCACACCCGACGACGACTGCACGCCCAGGAAGTCACCCTGGAGGTCACCGACGAGGCCGCCGCGCTGCTCGCGAACCTCGGCTATCAGCCGGACTTCGGGGCCCGCCCGCTGCGCCGCACCATCCAGCGCGAGGTCGACGACCGGATCGCCGACCTGCTGCTGTCCGGCCAACTGTCCCCGGGCGACCGCGCCGTGGTGGACGCGGCCGACGGCTCGGTGACGATCCGCGTCGGCAGACCGGCGGCCGTGGAGGGCTGACGGCCGCCCCCGTCGGTCATACGGCGGCGGTCGCGGGGCGCACGATCCGGGCCAGGCGCCGGTAGGAGTCGAGCAGGGCCGCGCGGTCGTAGGTGCTGGTCGTGACCAGGACCTCGTCGGCCCCGGTCTCCTTGAGCACCGTCTCCAGTTCGTGCCCGACCCGGTCCTCGGTGCCGGCGATGTGGCCGGTCAGGCCGGACTCGTAGAAGCTCTGTTCCTTCGCGGTCATCGCGCGCGTCTCGACGGCCTCGGCCGGGGGCAGCGGAGGGAAGGTGCCGTGCGTGCGGGAGTACGCCATGGACCATGCCTCCGGGAGGAGGAGCCGCCGCGCCGCCGCCTCGGTGCCGGCCACCGCGACCGTGCCGGAGATCACGACGTAGGGCCGTGCCGCCCATGGCGAGGGCCTAAAACGGCTCCGGTACGTGTCGATGCCGCGCAGCATCCTCTCCCGGCCGCGCAGATCGCCGATGACCAGGGGCAGCCCCGCGCGGGCCGCGATGTCGGCGCCCTCGCCCATGGCGAGCACGAACGGCGGCACGCGCAGCCCGTCCGCCGGGCGGGCGCGCACCCCGGTCGGGGAGCCGCCACGGAACCAGCCCAGCAGTTCGCCGAGTTGCGCCGCGAAGTCCTCGGCCGCGCCCTTGTCGCGTCCGAGGGCCTTGCGCACCCCGTCGGTGAAGCCCACGGAACGGCCGAGACCCATGTCGATCCGCCCCGGATACAGCGACTCCAGGACGCCGAACTGCTCGGCCACGACCAGGGATTGGTGGTTGGGCAGCATCACCCCGCCGGTGCCGACCCGGATCGTGCGCGTCGCGGCGGCCACGGCCGCGGCCAGCACCGTCGGCGCGGAGCCCGCGACTCCGGGCACGCCGTGGTGCTCGGACACCCAGATGCGGTGGTAGCCGAGCGCCTCCAGCTCCCGGGCCAGTGCGACGGTGTCGCGCAGCGCCTCGGCCTGTGGGTGTCCCTCACGGGTGCGGGAGCGGTCGAGGACGGAGAACCGGGTTCTGGGGATCAGCGGGCTCACAGGGGTGTCAACGCCGTGGCCGCCCCGGGATTCCCGCCCGGGGCGTGCGCGCCGGTGCGCCGGGGCGAACGCCGTGCGCGGTCAGTCCGTGGGGCGCAGCAGGCCGCGCTCGTACGCCCTGACCAGCCGCTGCGGTACGAGGTGGCGGACGCCGTCGACGGTCACCGGCACCAGCGTGGGCGTCACCGCCTTCCACTGGGCGCGGCGGTGCCGGGTGTTGCTGCGGGACATCTTCCGTTTGGGAACGGCCATCGTGGCTCCTGTCTCGTACCGGGGACGGGCGGAGATGAGGCTATATGAAAATGGATCCCATTAACAATGTCGCGGGGCTGGCTAAGGTGGGCCGGTGACAGACAGCAGCGGGCGCCCGATCGCCGTGTTCGATCTCGACAACACCCTCGCCGACACCGCGCACCGGCAGCGGTTTCTGCGGAGCGGGCCGCGCGACTGGAACGGATTCTTCGCCGCGGCGCCGCAGGACCCGCCGATCGCCGAGGGTGTGGCCTTGGCCAAGGAGAGTGCGCGGGAGTGCGACATCGTCTATCTGACCGGGCGGCCCGAGCGCTGCCGACGCGACACGCTGGACTGGCTCGACGCCCAGGGGTTGCCGCGGGGCCGCGTCTTCATGCGGCGCGACGCCGACCGCAGGCCCGCCCGGTTCACCAAGCTGGAGATCCTCCGCCGGCTGGCCCGGGACCGTGAGGTCCGCGTCCTCGTGGACGACGACGAGCTGGTGTGCGACGACGCCGAGCGGGCCGGTTTCCCCGTCGTGCGCGCCCGCTGGGCGAACCGGTCCACCACACTGACGGACGCCCAGGGCCGGGAGGGCCGGACCTGAGCGGGGCGCCGGGGGCTGGGAGAGGCGGACGAGGGCCCGATCTGGGCTGGGTGCCCCGGGAGGCTCGCGGGGGCGGACCCGCGCGGGTCCGCCCCGAGGCAGTCGGGTCAGGTCGGGCGAGTGGGGACGGGGTGGCGCTCAGTCCTCGTCCTCGATGCGGAAGCCCACCTTCAGGCCGACCTGGTAGTGCTCGATGCGCCCGTTCTCGATCTGGCCCCTGACCTGCGTCACCTCGAACCAGTCCAGGTTGCGCAGGGTCTGTCCGGCGCGGGCGATCCCGTTGCGGATGGCCTGGTCGACGCCCTCGTGCGAGCTGCCGACGATCTCGGTGACCCGGTAGGTGTGGTGGGACATGCGTGCTCCTCTCGGCCCTGGCGGCGCGACGCGTCCCCCGCGGCCGGTGTGGCACGCGTCACTCCACCGTGCCGTATGCCGCGGCGAAGCGCGAGGCGTCGCACCCGTATCCCCGACTGGCACTTGTATCCCCGAGTGGCACTTGACCCCCTCAAGGTGTACGTGACCAGGCTGCCCGGGGGAGGCGGCGGCGCTGGGACTGCGGCAGGTTCCCGGCGGCCCGGACCCGGGGGGCCGAGGCCCGCCGCGCCTGCGAACGGATCACGCAGGCGCTCGCCCCGGGCCTCGGGTGAGGTCACCTCACCGGGCCATGCTCAGCGACAACGCGAAGCGGCCCGCCGCGTCGGTCCACCAATGGGCCCGTTCCAGCCCGGCGGCGGCCAGTTCCGCGGTCACCCCGTCCTCGCGGAACTTCGCCGACACCTCGGTGCGCAGTTCCTCGCCCGCCGCGAAGTGCACGGCGAGGTCCAGCACCGGGACCTTCACGGTCTGGGCGGTACGGGAGCGCAGCCGCATCTCGATCCACTCGTTCTCCGCGTCCCACAGCGCCACATGGTCGAACGCGCCCGGATCGAAGTCGGCGCCCAACTCGCGGTTGACGACGGCCAGTACGTTCTTGTCGAACTCGGCCGTCACCCCGGCCGCGTCGTCGTACGCCCGGACCAGGGTCCGCTCGTCCTTGACCAGGTCCGTGCCGAGCAGCAGTGCGTCGCCCGGCGACAGCAGACGCCGCACCGAGGCCAGGAAGGCGGCCCGTTCGGCGGGCAGCAGATTGCCGATCGTGCCGCCGAGGAAGGCCAGCAGCCTCGGGCCGGGCGTCTCGGGCAGGGTCAGCCCGGCCGTGAAGTCGGCGATCAGGGCGTGCACGGTGAGCCCCGGCCGCTCGTCGATGAGGGCCTGCCCTGCCTGGACCAGCGCGCTCTCGCTGACGTCCACCGGGACATAGACACGCAGCCCGGTGAGGGCGTCGATCAGATGCCGGGTCTTCTCCGAGGAACCGGAGCCCAGTTCCACCAGGGTGCGGGCCCGGGTCGCGGCGGCGATCTCGTCCGCCCGGGCGAGGAGGATCTCCCGCTCGGCGCGCGTCGGGTAGTACTCGGGCAGTTCGGTGATCCGCTCGAACAGCTCGCTGCCCCGGGCGTCGTAGAACCACTTCGGCGGCAGCGTCTTGGGGGACCCGGTCAGACCGCGGCGGACGTCGGCGCGCAGCGCCGCGTCCGTGGCGTTCTCCGGGAGGGTGCGGGTGACGTGCAGGGGAGTCACGTGCAAGGCTCCTTAAGGTGCGGGTGCCGGGTCCTTGAGCGAGCTGAGCCGGACTTCGGCGCGGTCCGCCCTGAGCAGGGTGCGGTCGGGGACCTCCCGCCAGCGCGGATCGTCGTCGTACGGCTCGGAGGCGACGACGGTGCCGTCGTCCGCACCGGCGCGGTACCAGAGGGTGTCGCCCCAGGCGGTGGCCAGCACGGCCGTGCCGTCGGTCAGCAGCAGGTTGAGCCGGGAGGCCGGAGCCGCCTCGGCCAGCTCACCGACCGTGTCGGCCAGCGCCCGGCCGGGGTCCTCGCCCGCGCGCAGCCGGTGCAGCAGCAGCGCCCAGACGAACGCGGAGTCGGTGCGCGCTTCCAGCGAGAGCATCTCGACCGGCGGCAGCGCGGGGACCAGCGGCGCAGCCGCCGCGGGCCACCCGGCCACGGCGCCGTTGTGGCTGAACAGCCAGCGGTCCCCGGCGAACGGCGCCGCCGCGGCCGCACCGTCCGCGCCGGGCAGGGTCGCGTCCCGCACCGCGGCCAGCAGCGCGCCGGTGCGCACGACCCGGGCCAGGTCGGTGAAGGACGGATCGGCCCAGATCGGCCCGGACCGCCGGTAGCGCGCGGGCACCGGGTCGCCCGGCGCGTACCAACCCACCCCGAAGCCATCGGCGTTGACCGTTCCGTACCGCTGCCAGCGCGGTGCCCACGACTGCCGGTACAGGCCGTGCGGCGGGTCCACCAGGAGCCGGCCGAGCGGCGCTTCGGGACCCAGGTAGGCCAGATGCCGGCACATCAGAGGTCTCCCGAGCGTGCGGTGCGGAACCCGGAGAAGATCTGCCGCCGGATCGGATAGTCCCAGTTGCGGAACGTGCCCCGGCAGGCCACCGGGTCCACCGCGAACGAACCGCCGCGCAGCACCTTGTGGTCGGACCCGAAGAACACCTCCGAGTACTCCTTGTACGGGAACGCGGTGAAGCCGGGATAGGGCAGGAAGTCGCTCGCCGTCCACTCCCAGACGTCGCCGATCAACTGCCGTACGCCGAGCGGCGATGCACCGGCCGGATAGCTGCCGGCCGGGGCCGGGCGCAGATGGCGCTGGCCCAGGTTGGCGTGGTCGGGCGCCGGGTCGGCGTCGCCCCACGGGTAGCGCGTCGAGCGGCCCTGGACGGGATCGTGCCGGGCGGCCTTCTCCCACTCCGTCTCGGTGGGCAGCCGTCGCCCGGCCCAGCGCGCGTACGCGTCCGCCTCGTACCAGCACACGTGCAGCACCGGCTCGTCGGGCGGGACGACCTCGGTGACCCCGAAGTGCCGCCGCAGCCACTGCCCGCCGTCGCGGCGCCAGAACAGCGGCGCGTGGATACCGTGCCGGCGGATGTGTGCCCAGCCCGCCGGCGCCCACCAGCGTTCGTCGGTGTAGCCGCCGTCCTCGATGAACTCCTGGTACGCGGCGTTCGTCACCGGAGCGGTGTCGATGTGGAAGGGCGCCACCTCCCGCCGGTGCGCGGGACGTTCGTTGTCCAGCGCCCATGGCTCGGTGGTGGTGCCCATGGTGAACGGGCCTCCGGGGACCAGGACTTCGGCCGGTCCGTCGAACGGCGGCGCCGGCGCCGGGTCGGGCGCGGTCAGGGCCCGCGGGCCCTTGCGGAGCTGATGGGTGATCAGCATGGTCTCGTCGTGCTGCTGTTCATGCTGCGCGATCATCCCGAAGGCGAAGCCCGCCTCGGTCAGCCGGCTCCCGCGGAACGCGGCGTTCTCCAGCAGGTCGAGGGCGTGGCCACGCACCTCGGCCGCATAGCGGCGGGCCTCGTCGGGCGGCAGCAGCGGCAGCGTGGGCCGCTCGGCGCGCGGGTGCTCGAAGGCGTCGTACAGGCTGTCTATCTCCGGGCGTATCGCCTCGCGCCCGCCGACCGCCCGCAGCAGCCACAGCTCCTCCTGGTTGCCGATGTGGGCGAGGTCCCACACCAGCGGGGACATCAGCGGCGAGTGCTGCGCGACGAGGTCGGGCTCCTCGACGCAGCCGGTCAGCAGGGTGGTGCGGGCCCGGGCCCGGGTGAGCGAGGCGAGCGCGCGGTCGCGGACGGCCTCGCCGTCCATCTCGGGGGCGGTCATACGGGGAAGTCCTTCTCGGGGGCGTGCAGTGCGTCGAGCAGGTCGTCGGCGGGGCAGCGGCCCCGGCGGACATAGCGGTCGTGGTACGCCGCTACGGCGTCCGTGACCTCCGTGGTGGCGCCGAGCCGGGGCAGCGCCTCCAGGGCCGCCGTGAAACAGCCGACCGCCGCCTCGTGCAGTTCGGGGTCGCCGAGGCCGGAGCGTGCCGCGTCCAGCCACAGCGGGTTGTGCGGCGCGGGCTGCGCGAGCGAGCGTTCGGCCAGGGGCTTCACGGCCCGGTAGGCGGTCTCGGCGGCCTGCGGGTCGTCGAAGAGCGCGGTCGTCACCGCGAGCGGCACGATCCAGCCGTCCTCGCCGGGCTGCGCGTCGATCATCCGCAGCTCCAGGTGACCGCGCGGCCTGACCGGCGGGAACAGGGTCGTCAGATGGTAGTCGAGGTCCTCCCGGGTGGGCGCCCGGGGAGTGCGGGACCGGGTCCAGTCGCGGAAGCTGAGCCCGTCGGGGACCTCCCACGGGCCGCCGTCCCGGCGTACGCACATCACCGGCGCGTCCATGACGTGCCGGGTCCAGGCGGCGCGCGGCTCGCCGTTCAGCGGGGGCGCGCCGGCCCGGCCGGGACCGATCTCCATCCACAGCAGCTGCCGGGTGGAGAGCCAGCCGGTGGGCCGCCGTCCGGTCATCGGGGAATTGGCGAACGCGGCCACCAGGACGGGACCCAGCTGGTGCGCGAGCCACCAGCGCCGCCCGTGGCCGAGCGGTCCCGGCTCCTCGTAGCCGGCGTCCAGGCACACCTGGACGGAGGCCGAGGTGCACATCATGTGCCGGCCGGCCGGGCCCGTCCGGTCGAGACAGGTCTCCATCGCCTCGTACCGGGGCTCGCGCAGGTACCGGCGGGGTGGGTGCCAGGGGTCGTGGCCGAGGCCGACCAGGTGGAGGCCGTCTCGGCGCAAGGCCGCGCGGACGGCGTCGAGGTCGGCGGAGACAGTGCCGATGCACTCCATCAGCGAGGCGGCGGGCGGCGAGCTCAGCTCCAGCTGGCCGCCGGGCTCGACGGTGAGCGCCGACCTCAAAGGCACGGACCGCAGTGCGGCGTAGGCCGCTTCGAGTCGTTCGGGTGTCACGGGGAGCTGCGGTGTGCGCAGCTCATGGACGAGCCATTCCACTTCCACGCCGACGGTGCGGGGCGGGCCCGTCTTGAAGCAGATGCCGTGGACGAGCGCCTCGACCTCTGCCTCGGTGAGGGGGGTACGGGGTGTCGTACAGTCACTCGGCGACGCGGTAGATGCATCCGACATGTCGGGATCCTCCTGAGATTCCACCATGCCATCGGCCCGGGTTCCGGTGCGGCCGGGCGGGCACTCGTCCCACCCAAGACCCTGGGAGCGATGCGCACAAGGGTGCGCAACCGGACGTTCTGGATCGGTCACCTCCATTTCCGTGGGCGTTTCCAGCACGTTCCGGGGCCGGGAGAACCCCGTTGCACCGCAGCACCAGCATCACCCACGATGCGCGCATGAGCACGACGGGGGAGTGCGCGGTGCGTGTTCAGGGGCTGGGGGTACCACCCATCCGGGTGGCGGACACCTGAGCCGGGTCATCCGCTCACCGGCCGTGCCCGCTTCCGGGACGGCCGGGTCGGCGCCCTGCTCGACGGGCCGCTTGCGGCCGGATTCCGCACGGCCGCGGCGCGCAGTGGGCCCATGGCGATGGCGACGCCCGCCACGGCGCTCAGCGCGCCCAGCGACGCCCCCTCGCCGGTCCGCCGCCGCGGCCTCGCGGCGGACGTGGCCGTGCCGTTGTCGGGTGTTCGTCGTGTGTCGGGTGGGTCCTGGAGGTCGCCGCGGCGTCCGGCCGTGGGCGGCCGGTGCCGGGTGCCCGGGACTGCGGCGTGTCTCGAACGATGTGGCCCGGGTGGCGGGTGCCTTCCTGCGTCCAGCGGCGTGTCCCGCCGGTTCGTCGGCGCGGCCTCGGTGTGGGGCGTCGGGTTCAGTGGCATCGAGGGTGCGGCACCCAGGCCGGAACGGTTCGGGCGGTGATCAGGGCGCCGATCCCCGACGCCAGCGTTGTGCCGTCCGGCGCCGCGGCGGACGTGGCCGTGCCGTTGTCGGGTGTTCGTCGTAGGCGTGTGTCGGGTGGGTCCTGGAGGTCGCCGCGGCGTCCGGCCGTCGGCGGCCGGTGCCGGGTGCCCGGGACTGCGGCGTGTCTCGAACGATGTGGCCCGGGTGGCGGGTGCCTTCCGTGCTCTGCTCGGCCTCGGCGGGTGATTCGCGCAGACATCCGAGCATTCCGAGCACTCTGAGCATCCCGTGCACTTCGCGCACGTGGTGTCCGGGGCTGGACCGAGTGCCGGGAGTCGTGGTGTGAGGATCGCCGCCCGCCTTCGTGCGGGCGTTTCGGTGCGCTTCAGCGCCAGCCGTAGCGCTCCCGCAGCCGGTGCACGACCAAGTTGAACCGCATCCGGTCCAAGGCGCACGCCTCCCGGCGCATGCCCTCCTCGTGCAGCCGCAGCACCCGGTCCACGTCCACCCAGGAATCGCGCCCCGAGCGGTCCCACGGCCCGCTGCCGATCGCCACCCACTCCCGGTCGCCGTCGTGCCGCTTGCTCGACAGCTGCACCGCCAGCAGGGTGCCGGCCGACTCACGGGCCACGACCAGCACCGGCCGGTCCTTGCCGCGTCCGTCGTTCTCCTCGAACGGCACCCAGGTCCACACGATCTCCCCGGGATCGGGGTCGCCGTCGTGCGCGGGAGCGTACTCGGTGCGCACCCGGCCCACCTCGTGGGGGTCGGCCTCGGTCGTGGCGGAGGCGCCGGAGCGGCCCGGGACGTCTTCATCGGTAAAGGCGGTCACGGGGGAACCCTAGTGCCCCAACAGGCAACGTTCGCCCCGTCACGACGCCCGGCACGCTCCCCCGAGCTCTTCGAGCAGGGGGGACCCCCACGACGCCGCTCCTCAACGGGTAAACGTTGCCTGCCGGGGCACTAGAGGGTTCCCCCGCCGGGACCCGAGGGGGTCACCCCTGGTCCGAGGTCACCGGCACCTGCTGCGGCCGGGACGCCGAGGGCGCGCCTCCGGTGGGCGAAGTCCCGTGCGGTGCCTGGCCGTCGCCGTTCATCGAGGCGAGCAGCTGACGGGCCAGACCCAGCCCGGCGCCGCCCATGGTGAGCGCCTTCGCGAACATGTCAGCCATACCGTCGGCGCCGTTGAGCAGCACCATGTTGTCCACGTTGCCGAAGGCCGACGCGCCCGCCTGGACGATCTCCGGCCATTTCTCGGCGAGTTGCTGGGCGACGACGGCCTCCTGGTTCTCGGCCAGGGCCGTCGCCCGCGCCTTGATGGCCTCCGCCTCCGCGAGCCCCTTGGCCCGGGTCGCCTCGGCGGTCGCCAGCCCCTTCGCCTGTGCCGCCGCCGCTTCGGCCTCGCCCGTCGCCCGGGTCGCCGCGGCGCTCGCCGCGCCCCGGGCCTTGGTCGCCTCGGCCTCGGCGCCCGCGGCCGTCTTCACCCGGGTCGCCTCGGCCGCCGCCGCGAGTTCCGTCTCCTTCGCCTTGGCCTGCGCCGCCGAGATCCGGGCATCGCGCTCGGCCTCGGCCAGCGTGCGCTTCTCGTATGCCTGGGCGTCGGCCGGCTTGCGCACATCCGCCTGGAGCTGCTGTTCGCGCCGGTGCGCCTCCAACTCGGCGACACGTGTCTCCTGGACGACGACTTCCTGGCGGGCGCCGGCCTCGGCGAGCGGACCGGCCTGCCGGGCCTTCGCCGCCGCCTTGTCCCGCTCGGCCTGGTACCCGGCCTGGAGGATCTCGCTGTCCCGGGTGGCCTCCGCCATCCGCGCGAACGACTGCTGCTCCGCCTCGGTGGCGAGCCGGTTCGACTCCGCCTGCGCGATGCGCGCGTCCCGCTGTACGGCCGCCGCGTGCGGGGCGGCCAGGTTCTGGATATAGCCGCTCGGGTCCTCGATCTCGTGGATCTGCAGCGAGTCGACGATCAGCCCCAGCTTCTCCATCTCCGTGCCGCAGGCCGCCCGGGTCTGCCCGGTCAGCTTCTCCCGGTCGCGGATCATGTCCTCGACCGTCAACCCGCCCACGATCGAGCGGAGATGACCGGCGAAGACGTTGTGCACCCGCTCGGACATCAGCTTCTGCTGGTCCAGGAACCGGCGGGACGCGTTGGCGATCGACACGAAGTCGTCGCCCACCTTGAAGATGACCACGCCCCGCACCCTCAACGGGATGCCCTGGTGGGTCACGCAGTCCACCTGCAACTCGGTCTCGTTCAGATCGAGGGAGAGCTTGCGCACCGCCTGGACGCCGGGCAGCACCAGCGTGCCGCGCCCGGTGACGATACGGAATCCCATGCCCTCCTCAAGGCCCTCGGTGCGGTGTTTCGAGCCGGAGATGATGAGTGCCTCGTTCGGCTCCGCGACCCGCCACATCATCTTGAACAGTGCGATCAGTACGAGGACGGCGACAACGACCGCCCCCGCCACGACGCCGACCACCATCGGCATGAGCCCCCCTTGGCCTGGTGCCTGTGCGGCACCGAACGAGGGGAGTGTGCGCCCGCCGGGGCGGCCGGAGAAGACGTCCGCCGATCTTTGCCACAATCTTGACCAGGCCGCCCTCACCTGGGACGGAGCATGCTCAACTGTCGTACGCGGCGGTGACGTACACCGTTCTCGGCGGCAGGTACTCCACCACCATCACCACCGTGCCCGGCTCGATCCGGTCCGCCCCGGCCGCGGCGTAGGCGAGGAAGTGTTCCGCGCCGCCGCGCACCCGGACGATCACCTCGCCGACCAGCCCGGGTCCGACCGTGCCGGTGACCCGCCCCATGAGCCCGACCATCGACGCATCGTCCATGGGCACAGGGTACGGGCGAAGGCCCGCCGACCGGCCCGGGATCGCCCGGAAGGATCGCCCGGAACGGTGCTCCTGCGGGACGGTGCGCGGGCTTCCGGGGAGACGGCGCACGGGCCCCGCGGACCGCATGCAATCCCCGTGTCAGAGCAGCTCGTCGGGGACGGCGGCGGGCCGGGGCGGCGGGGAGTCGGTTCGGGGCCAGGGGCGGTGGGTGAGGCGTTCGATGTCCGAGTTGAACCGCCGCAGGTCCGCGATGAAGCGGCGCCGGCGCTCGGCTGTCCAGTCGGCGACGACCTGGGCGAGGCCGTCCGCCATGGCCGCGCGCTGTACGGCCAGCCGCCGCAGCCCCTCCTCGGTGATCCGGTACTTGCGGGCCGGCCCGCCGGCCGGGTCGAGCGTCCGCTCCACCAGCCCCTGCCGCAGCAGCGCCGAGGTCTGCCGGGTGAACGTCGACGCGGCGAGCCCGAATGCCTCGACGAAGTCCGGCACGGACATCGGCCCCTGCGCCTCCAACCTGCTGAGCAGCACATACGCGCTGCGGTCCAGCTCGTCGCCGCCACGTACGCCGCGCGGCGACGACATGTCCCGGTGGCGCGTCAGTATCAGCAGCTCCCGCTCGATGCGTTCCCCTGCCTCGCGCGCATCCACGCCGATTCCTCCGTCCCCCCGTGACCGTGGGCTCACCCTACGGTGAAAACACGCCACCTGAGTAGAAGTGCATCATGCACACTTGATGCACGATGCACAATGACATAGCGTCCCGTTCGCGACCCCGAACTCGACCGCGACAGCGTCTGTGTCTGTGCGTCGCACCCCCATCACACCCCCACCAGGAATCTCCCACCCCCCCCACGAGGAGAAGCAGATGCGCCCCGATGACCAGGTCCTTCGTCTGCCCCTGCCCACCGACAGCCCCCTGGAGCCGCCCGCCGAATGGGAGCAGTTGCGCCGGCAGTGCCCGGTGGCCACCGTCGAACTGCCCAGCGGGGACCGGGCGGCGTACCTGACCCGCTACGAGCACGTCAAGTCACTGCTCACCGACACCCGCTTCGCCCGCCCGAAGGCCGGGGACGGCGCCGCCCGCATCGCTCCCGAGGGCGTGGGCGGCCCCGCGGCCGACGGCGACGGCGCGCTGACCCTGCCGGACCGCGGCGAGCCCCATCAGCGGTGGCGGCGCCAGGTCGGCAAGTACTTCACCGCGAAGCGCATGACGGCGCTGCGCCCCGGCATGGTGCGGACCGCCGAACACCTGGTGGACGACATGATCCGGCGCGGCGAGCCCGGCGACCTCAAGGCCGGCCTCGGCTTCCTGCTGCCCGTCTACGTCATCTGCGACATCCTGGGCGTGCCCGCCGAGGACCGGGACCGCTTCTCCCACTGGTCCGACGCCTTCCTGAACGTCACCCGCTTCTCCGGCGAGCAGACCAAGGCGTCCCACGACGAGTTCACCGCGTATATGTCCGCACACATCGAGGCGATCCGGGCGCGGCCCGGCGACGATCTGCTCAGCATGCTGGTCAAGGAGAGCGAGCCGGACGGCCAGGGGCTGTCCGACCAGGAACTCGTCGCCACGGGCATGGGCCTGCTGGTCGCGGGCCACGAGACCACCGCGAACATGATCGGCAAGATGGTCTCCCTGCTGCTCGCCGACCGCAGCCGGTGGGAGCGGCTGCTGGCCGACCCCTCCCTGGTGCGCACCGCGGTGGAGGAGTCGCTGCGGTTCGACGCCAACCTCGGCTTCGGGATGCGGCGTTTCCTCACCGAGGACGTCGAGATCGACGGTGAGCTGCTGCCGAGCGGCACCACCGTGGTGTGCAGCATGCCCGCCGCCAACCGTGACGAGCGGGCCTTCGCCGACGCCGACCGGATGGACCTCACCCGGTCCCCGAACCCGCATCTGACCTTCGGCGTCGGGCCGCACTCCTGCCTGGGCCAGGCCCTGGCCCGCACGGAGCTCCAGGTCGCCCTGGAGGTCCTGCTGCGCAAGCTGCCCACCCTCCGCCTGGCCGTGCCCGCCGAGGAACTGCCGCGCGTCCAGGGCCTCCTGGTGGGTGGCCTGAACGCGGTACCGGTGAGCTGGTGACCGGAGAGCACTCGCAGGAGAGGACCGTCCGGTGAAGATCAGTGTGGATCAAGACCGTTGCTGTGGCGCGGGCCAGTGTGTGCTGACCGCGCCCGAGGTGTTCGACCAACGCGACGACGACGGAGTCGTCGTCCTGCTCGACGCGTCGCCCGCGCCCGACCGGCACGCGTCCGTGCGGGAGGCGGCCGCCGTCTGCCCGGCGGGCGCCATCACGGTGACCGAGGAGCCGAACGCCTGAGCCGGCCGGACTTCGGCGTCCGTCGAGCGGTCGCCCCGCCCAACTGCCCTGCCCGCCCTCCCCGTTCACCGGAAGGGACCAGGACGCCGATGTCCGCCCCTCGCACCGCGTCGTCGCCCGCAACCCCCCGCCTTCGACGAGGACCCGTACGACGACCTGGAGTTCAGCTGTGCACCGCGCCGCGGCCGGGTCGACGTGCTCGTCGTGGGCGGCGGGTTCGGCGGCCTGCCGACCGGTGTGCGGCTGCGACAGGCCGGCGTCGACTCGATCCGGATCGTGGAGAAGGGCGTGGAGAAGGGTGGGGACGTCGGCGGCACCTGATACGGGAACGTCGAGCCCGCCCCCGGAGCTGAGGCCGTCGTCGCGGACGGGCTCGGCGCACCGGAGGGTCTCACCGCGCTCGGCGAGGACCTGTTCGCCGTGGGGCGCACACACCGCACGCTGTCGGCGATCCGTACCGGCACCGGAGAATGGCGGGCGGACGCCGAGAATCTGCCTTGGGCCCGCCGCCCGGCGTCGTCCCCCGCGCCGAACCCGAGCTGTTCGCGGGCGGCATGCCTGATGCGCCCCGCGCCTTCGCCGGACTCGCCGTCACCCCCGACGGCTGCCTGGCGCTCTCGGCCGATGGCGAAGGCACCGCACTGCGGCCCGACGGCGAAGGCACCGCACTGCGGCTGACCCCTACTCGCCCCGCTGCCCGACAGCCCGACCGGTCCCTCCCTCGGGCCCGGCCGGGCCGGGTTTCAGGACCCGGCCCGCAGATCCGCCCAGACCACCGTGCCCTCGGTACGGGTCGACCGGTCGGTTCCCCAGGCCGCGGCGAGCTGGTCGACCAGCAGCAGCCCCCGTCCGCCCTCGTCGCGGGGGTCGGGCCGACGCTCGGCCGGGCGGCCCGTGGTGCGGTCTTCGTCGTGCACCTCGATCCGCAGACACTCGTCGCCTGCCAGTGCTATGCCGCACAGGAATCGGGCGCTGCTGGTGTGGATGACGGCGTTGGTGGCCAGTTCGGAGACGAGCAGCACTGCGTCGCAGCACAGGTCACCGGGCACCCGCCACGCGCACAGCCGCTCGCGCACGGTGTCGCGCGCCGCTTTCACGCTGGTGCGCAGTGCCGGGAGGCCGAACCAGTGCTCACGGTAGGGCGCATGGGCGGTGGGGCGGTGAACGGTGGAGGTCGTGTGGGGGGTCACAGAGATCGCCTTCCAAGGGGGACGGGCAGCGGGCGGGCCGGCAGCTACGGGAAACCCCCATGGGGGAGGGGCGCGTTCAGGGGGTGGCCCGTTGTCGTCCGAACGCCCGGGGCGCCAACCTCCGCCTGATGAGGAGAAGTTGGCGATGCACCACAGCTGCGGCGAATTCGCTCACACGGTCAACTATGCTCGGCGTTCACTTCATGCTGCAACCGTCTCCCTGATATTTTCAGCAAGTCGTTTTTCGGTCTGGCGTTCTCCTCAAGTCACTGTCAGACTCGTATGGGTGACAGTTCTTCAGGAGGTAGTGGCGTGATCGAAAGCAGGTCCGGCTCCGGCACCAGCGCACCCACGGTCCTGCGCATGATCCTCGGCCGTCGCCTCCAGGACATGCGGCAGCAGGCGGGCGCTTCACTGGAGGACGCGGCCAAGGCGCTGCGCGTCAAGCCGCTGACGATCCGCCGTCTGGAGAAGGCCGAGGTCGCCCTCAAGCCGCTCTACGTCGAGAAGCTCCTGGAGACCTACGGGGCGGGGCGGCAGGAGATCGACGAGTTCGTCGCCCTGGCCGAGCGGGCCAACGAACCCGGCTGGTGGCACCTCTACCGTGATGTGGTGCCCAACTGGTTCACGGCGTACGTGAGTCTGGAGACCGGCGCCAAGACCCTGCGCACCTACGAACCCCACTACGTCACGGGCCTGCTCCAGACACCCGCCTACGCGCGCGGCGTCCTGCAAGGCGGCATGCCCAACGGCAGTGACGAGGATCTGGAGCGCCGCGTCGACCTGCGGCTGCGCCGCCAGAGCCTGTTGGAGAGGCAGGACGCGCCCACCCTGTGGGTGGTCATGGAGGAGGCTGTGCTGCACCGGGCGGTCGGCGGCCCCCAGGTGATGCGCGAGCAGATCGACCGGCTCCTGGAAGCCTCCGAACTCGACCATGTCAGCATCGACATCGTCCCCTTCTCCGCCGGTGCCCATGTCGGGGCGTGCGCGCCCTTCACCTACTTCCGGTTCGAGGAACCGGAACTGCCGGACATCGTCTACAGCGAGATCCTGTCCGCCTCGATGTACCTGGACGAGCGCGAGGACGTGGTCGCCCACCTGGAGGCGCACACCCGCATGTCTCTGCTGACCTCGTCCGAGGACAGCAAGGTGCTCTTGAACCGCATGCGTAAGGAGTACTCATGACCCCCACCAACAGTACTGTCTACAACGGCATGCCGGCCTCGGCACTGGGCGAGCAGGGTTGGGAACGCCCGTGGAGCGGGCCCAACGGCGGTCAGTGTGTGGAGACGAAGCAACTCGCGGACGGCCGGGTCGCCGTCCGTCAGTCGACCGACCCGGCAGGACCCGCGCTGATCTACACGCCCGAGGAGATCAGCGCCTTCGTCCGCGGGATCAAACAGGGCATGGCCGACCACCTCACGGTCGGCTGAACCGGCCAGCCGGTACAGCGACGCACACTCTGAAAGGGAGCAGGATGAACAACAGCCACGCCGGCCGGGACCTGGACACCAGCAGGCCGCACTCGGCCCGCATGTACGACTACTACCTGGGCGGCAAGGACCACTTCGAGATCGACAAGCGGGCCGCCGAGACCGTCGCCGACGCCTACCCGGGGATCTTCGTGTGCGCTCGCGAGGTCCGGTCCTTCATGCACCGGGCCACCCGGGTCCTGGCCCAGGAGTACGGCATCCGGCAGTGGCTCGACATCGGCACCGGCATCCCCACCGAGCCGAACCTGCACCAGGTCGCTCAGTCCGTGGCCCCCGAGGCCCGGGTGGTCTACGCCGACAACGACCCGCTCGTCCTCAAGTACGCCGAGCGTCTGATGCGCAGCACCCCACAGGGCCGCACCACCTACATCGAGGCGGATGTCAACGACCCCGAGGCCCTGCTCACGGCCGTGGAACTGGCCGAGGTGATCGATTTCGAGCGGCCGGTCGCGCTGTCCCTGAACGCGCTGATGCACTTCATCACCGACGCGCAGGACCCGTACGGCATCGTGAACCGCTTCCTCGACGCCCTCCCCGTCGGCAGCGCGCTGGCCCTGAGCCACTGCACGCCCGACTTCGACCCCGCCACCTGGGAGAAGGTCACCGAGATCTACACCAGCGCGGGGACGCCGGTGCGGTTCCGCGCCGAGAAGGAGGTCGCCCGCTTCTTCGACGGGCTCGACCTGATCGACCCGGGCGTCAGCGTCGGCCACCGCTGGCGGCCCGCCGCCGGGTCCGCGGGCGCCGCCGAGTCCCCCACGGACGCCGAGGTCAGCTTCTGGGCGGGCGTGGGCATCAAGGCGTAGCGGGAAAACGCAGGCGTGGCGGGGACGCCGGGGTGTCGTCGGCCGGTCCGGGGCGCCCTCGGCGGGCCGTTGTCGGTGGTCCGCGTTACTGTGCGAGCCAGTGACCACCGACTCCCGTGCAGGAGGTTCTCATGGTCTCGCGCCTCAACCCCTACCTCAGCTTCAGCGGCGACGCCCGGCAGGCGATGGAGTTCTACCGGGACGTCTTCGGCGGCACCCTGACCGTCACCACGTACGGCGAATACGGGGAGCCGAACGCCCCGGGCGCCGACCGGATCATGCACTCCCAGCTGGCGACCCCGAGCGGTTTCACCCTGATGGGAGCCGACTCCCCGGCCGACCTCGAACACACCGTCGGCAACACCTTCTCGGTGAGCCTGAGCGGTGACGACGAGGCCGAGCTGCGCGGCTACTGGGAGAAGCTGTCCGTCGGCGGCACCGTGTCGCTGCCGCTGGAGCAGCAGATGTGGGGCGATGTCTTCGGCATGTGCACGGACCGCTTCGGCGTTCCCTGGCTGGTCGACATCGCACAGCAGCGGGGCTGACCCGCCCGCGGGCACGCCCGCTCGACGCGCGCGATCGGCGCGCAGCTGCTGTGCTGGTTCTCGGGGCCGTCGCACTCGTTCCCGGAGCATTCCATGAGTACCTACACAGTCGCGCAGGTGCCCGCCGCGGGCGGATCGTTCGAGATCGTCGAGCGGGAGCGGCCGCACCCGGGCCCCGGACATGTCCGGATCGCCGTGGAGGCGTGCGGCGTCTGCCACAGCGATGCCTTCTTCGTGAACGCCGCCGTGCCCGGCGTGCGCTTCCCGGTGGTGCCCGGGCACGAGATCGCCGGGCGTATCGAGGAGCTGGGCGAGGAGACGCGGGACAAGGGCTGGCGGGTCGGGGACCGGGTCGCGGTGGGCTGGTTCGGCGGCAGCTGCGGCCACTGCACACCGTGCCGGCAGGGCGACTTCATCGTGTGCGAGAACCTCCGGGTTCCCGGGTGGGCCTACGACGGGGGCTTCGCCGAGACGGTGATCGCCCCGGTCGACGCCCTGGCCCGGATCCCCGACGGTCTCGCCGCGAGCGACGCGGGGCCCATGGCCTGCGCGGGCGTGACCACGTTCAACGGGCTGCGGCGCAGCTCCGCCCGGCCCGGTGACATGGTCGCCGTGCTCGGCATCGGCGGCCTCGGCCATCTCGCGGTGAAGTACGCCGTCGCCATGGGCTTCGAGACCGTGGCCATCGCCCGCGGGGCCGAGAAGGCCGACCTCGCCAAGGGGCTCGGCGCCCACCACTATGTCGACAGCACGTCGGGCACGCCCGTCGCGGACGCCCTGCGCTCGCTCGGCGGGGTCAAGGTCCTGCTCGCCACCGCCGGTGACTCCGCCGCGATCACGCAGACCGTGGACGGGCTCACGCACCGCGGCGAACTGGTGGTCATCGGGGCGTCGGACGAACCGCTCGGAATCAGCCCGGTCCAGCTGCTGATGTCCGCCAAGGTGGTCCGCGGCCATCCGTCCGGCACCTCGCGGGACGTGGAGGACACCATGGCGTTCAGCGTCCTGCACGGGATCCGGCCGATGACCGAGATCGTGCCGCTGGACCGGGCCGACGAGGCGTACCGGAAGATGCTCGCCGGAGGCGCCCGCTTCCGGATGGTGCTCACCACCGCCTAGTTGAGGGGAGCCGCGGAGCCGGGGAGTTACGGAGCGGGGGAGCCACGGAGTGGGGGCGCGACGCAGCGTCGAACATTCCGTCCACCGCGACGAGCCCCACGGCCGGGACGACGGTGGCGCGGGACCTGGCCGGGCCTCGCCGTCGCGCGCGACGGCGTACGCCGCCACGGTGCAACGCCCACCGTCGGTGAGTCCTCCGCCGACGGTGCCGCGTTCCGGATCCGGCCGCCCCGCCGCACCGTCACCCCCGCACACCCGGTGCCGCCGGGCCCGGCAGACAGCCGACGCGGCGACATCAGGCCGCGGGGCCGCGGGCCCGGAACCGCCCGACTCGGCGGCACCCTGGGCGGACCGGTGATCCGGTTTTCGCCCGGACCGCCGTGCCCGTGTGCCTCTCCGTCGCGCTCCGGAGTCACCAGCCCGTCAGCAGAAGGTGGTTGACGAGTAGGGCGAGTCCCGCCTGGACGGCCAGCCAGGCGCGCGGCCGGCCGAGGAACGCACAGGACGCGAGCAGCCACATCGCGAAGGGCAGCCAGATCCGTTCCGTCTCGGCCTTGCTCAGGCCGGACACGTCGGCGGCCAGCAGCGCGAGCAGGGCCGCGGCGACGAGCAGGGCGAGGCGGGCGGCGGCGGCCCGGCCACCGGTGCCGTCCGGCCGGGACAGGACCTCGCCGCGCCGCCGGACGAGCGTCCCACCGGCCCGCGCGAGGCCCGCCGCCGTAGCCGGCCCCGTACAGACCACCGCGCAGGCGAGATCGGCCCACACCCAGTAGCCGTACGGACGGACACCGCCCACGCCCTGGTAGTAGCGGATGACCAGCAGGTGGTACGCCTCCCACCAGTCGAACCCGGCGAGCGTGAACGCCACCGGCACCACCGCCAGCCCGGCGGCCGACGATGCGAGCAGGACGGGCCGCTCGCGGACCCGGCGTCGGCCGAGCACCAGCACCGCCGCCGCGATCACCGCGAACAGGGCGAGCCCGTAGGAGAGGTAGCAGGTCAGCCCGAACAGCAGGCCGGAACCCGCCGCCGTCCAGGGCGACCCGCCCGTGACCGCCCGGGCGAGGAGCGCCACGGCCCACGCGGCGACGGCGGCGAAGCAGGCGTCGGCCGAGGTGCCGAGCCACACCGCGGCCGGAGCCAGCACCAGGAACGGTGCCGCCCGGCGCGCCAGGCGCTCATCGGCCAGCGCCCGCACCGCGACCAGCACCGCCACGCACGCCGTCGCGCCGACCGTGATGCACCAGGCGCCCGCCCAGCCGCCGCCGCGCAGCCCGATCCGGTCGAGCAGCACGAAGGTGAGCGTGGCCCCCGGGGGATGGCCGGCGACATGGGCGGGCCACGGGTCCGGGGAGCCGACCACGATGTGGTGGGTGAAGTCCCGCAGGGTGCCCGGGATGTCGTGGAAGCGGCCGATGACCCGCAGATACTCCTCGCGGGTGGTGAGCCGGCCGGCGATGCCCCGCCGCCAGCCGTCGATCAGTGCGAGCGACCAGATCCAGGCCATGGCCGCGGCCCAGGCCGAGGCGAGCAGCGCCCGCCACGGCAGGTGGGCCGCCAACACGGGCCCGTACACCACGGTGGCCGCCGCCACGACGACGGCCGCGGGGGTGCCCGGACCCATGTGCGGTTCCCACACCGCGAACAGCGGCGGCCAGTTGACGAACAGGGTGTGCTGGGCGGCCTGGATGTGTCGGCCGACCAGCACGGCCACCACCACGAGCAGGGCGGCGGCCACGGCGGCGCACAGGTCGCGCAGCGGGAGGCGGGGCAAGCGGGTCTCAGCGGAACGCGAGCGGGTCACGGTGGGAACGCTAGGGCCTGTCGTCACATTCCTGTCGTCGCCCGGAGGGCGGCCCTGCGGCGTCGTGGGGGTGCCCCCTGCTCGAGCGGAGCCGAGAGCTTGGGGGAGTGTGCTCTCGGTGTGCCGGGCGGAAGTCCTCGTACTGGACGTACTTGGGCTTTCGTCCGGTGCGGCGAGAGTGCGTGCCAGGGGTCGCGGGGCTGGGGGCACCTCCCGGCCGAAGGCTGGGGGAGGGAATGTGGCGACGGGCCCTAGGCGCCGCGCGAGCGTGGCCGACGGCGCACACGGCGGACGTCGGCGTTTCGTCATGGGTCGCGCACCCGTGCCCGGGGCGGTCGCGGCCTACGGTCGGGGCATGCGCGATCAACGGCTCCCCACCTCGCCGGGTTTCTGGCGCAGCCCCCTGCGCGGCACCCGGTTCACCTCGGTGCTCGGCCTCGTCCTCCTCGCCGGCATCACCGTGGTGTTCGTGACCGGCCTGCTCTCGTACGCCGCCTACAACCCGGATCTGGCGCCGGCCAACGACCCGACCCCGGACAAGGGCCTCCTCGGCTTCTACCTCTTCGCCTGGCCGACCAGTCCGGCCTGGCTGTACCGGTTCACCCAGGGCGTCCACGTCACCCTGGGCATCACCCTGATCCCGGTGCTGCTGGCCAAGCTGTGGTCGGTCGTGCCGAAGCTCTTCACCCTGCCGCCGGTCCGCTCGCTCGCCCACTCCCTGGAGCGGATCTCGCTGCTGCTCCTGGTCGGCGGCGCCCTGTTCGAGTTCGTCACCGGAGTGCTCAACATCCAGCTCGACTACATCTTCCCGGGCTCCTTCTACCCGCTGCACTTCTACGGCGCCTGGGTGTTCTTCGCCGCCTTCGTCGCGCACGCCGTCCTGAAGCTCCCGGCCGCCCGGCGCGCCGTGCGCGGTCCGTGGGAGGAGCGGAGCGAACTGCGCGCGCCGCGGCCCGACCCGCCCACCGTCTCACGGCGCGGCGCCATGGGACTGGTCGGCGGCGGCTCGCTGCTGTTGTTCGGTACGACCGTGGGGCACAGCTTCGACGGGGTGGCACGGCAGACCGCCGTCCTCGCGCCGCACGGGGGATCCGAACCGGGCAGCGGCCCGAACGGCTTCCAGATCAACAAGACGGCCGCGTACGCCCGGATCGACCCGGCCGAGACCCGTGCGGACGTCTGGCGGCTGGTGCTCGTCGGCCGCACCGGAACCCTCCGGCTGAGCCGCGCCGACCTGGAACGGCTGCCTCTGCACAGCTCGGCGCTGCCGATCGCCTGTGTGGAGGGCTGGTCGACCTCCAACCAGTGGTGGCGCGGGGTACGGCTGCGGGACCTGGCCGCGCTGGTCGGCCACGACCGCCCGACCGATGTCTCCGTGGAGTCGCTCCAGCGGCACGGCGCCTTCCGGCACGTCGCCCTGCGCGCCAACCAGGTCGGCGACGAGCGCTCGCTGCTCGCCCTGTACGTCAACGGCGAGGACCTCGACCCCGACCACGGCCACCCGGCGCGCGTCATCGTGCCCGCGGCACCCGGTGTGCTCAACACCAAGTGGGTGGCCCGGATGACCTTCGGGGACCTGCGATGAAGCGCCGCATGTGGCCCGGCGGCCCGCTGCGGTTCATGCGGCGGCGGATCCCCGTCGGCAGCCCGCGGCAGATCCTCCTGCTGGCCTGCTCGTTCGCGCTCGCCGGCTACGCGGCCCTGCGGCTGCCGGCCGGCGACCGGCTCGGCGTGGCCTGGTGGTTCGTGGGGGCGGCGCTGCTGCACGATCTGGTGCTGCTGCCGCTGTACTCGGCGGCCGACCGCGCCCTGGTGCGGGGCTGCGAGGCGATCGGCCACCGCGAGCGGGCGCGGTACGTCCGGGTGCCGGCCGTCCTGTCGCTGCTGCTCCTGCTGGTCTGGTCCCCGCTGATCACCGGGGCGGTGGACCGGTCGTACCGGCTGGCCGCCGGGCAGACCACGGACGGTTACCTGGCCCGCTGGCTGCTGATGACCGCCCTGCTGTTCGCCGGTTCCGCGGTGGCGCTGGCGGTGCGGCTGCGCAGGGCGGCGAAGCAGCGGCCGCCCGCCGGCCTCTGACCGACGGCGCCGATGGTGCCGTGCATGAGCAGCAGCGTCTCCCAGCGGCCCCGGCGCCGGGGCCGCTGCTCATCGGGCGGTGCGCGTGTCGAGTTGGGCGAGCCGTGCGGCGAACCGCCCGTGCGGGGCCTGCGCGGCGACCGCGCGGGCGTCGGCGGCGGTGTCCACGTCGCGCAGCCGGGGCAGATCGCACACCCGCAGGCCCGCCGCGACGAGCCGGGCCCGCTGGACCGCGCCTGTCTCGGCCGTCGACATGGGCACGCCCCTGAGCAGGTCGGGGGCGGGCATCGCAAGCCCCAGCGCCCAGAAGCCGCCGTCCTCGGCCGGTCCGAAGTACGCGTCGCAGTCGCCGAAGTCCACGGTGAGCAGCGCCGGTGTCACCTGCGGTGTGTCCATGCCGATCAGCAGGGCCGGTCCCGTACAGCCGGCGAAGGCGTCCGCGAGCCGCTGGTCCAGGCCGCCATCGCCCTGCGGTACGACATCGAAGCCGGGCGGCAGCCAGCGGCCGGGGGCGCCGTCCAGCACGAGGACGCGCCGGGCGGCCGGCGTGTCCGCCACGGCCGCCAGTGTGTCGGCGAGCGCGGCCTCGGCGAGCTGCGCCGCCTGTTGGGGCGTGAACGGGGGAGTGAGCCGGGTCTTCACCCGGCCCGGCCGGGGTTCCTTGGCGATGACCAGCAGCGTGGTCATCGGGGGATGCCGCCTTGCGCGACAGGTGCGGCGAGCACCTGTCGCATGTCCCGGACCGCGTGCCAGGTGCCGCGCCAGGTGCCGGTCACCTTCGAGACGCCGGTGCGCGGCAGATAGGGGACGTCATGCTCGGTGACGCGCCAGCCTGCGTCGGCCGCCCGCACCACCATCTCCAGCGGATAGCCGCTGCGCCGGTCCGTGAGGCCGAGGGTGAGCAGCGGCTCGCGCCGGGCGGCGCGCAGCGGACCGAGGTCGTGCAGGCGCAGCCCTGTGCGGCGGCGCAGCAGCCGGGTGAGGGCGAGGTTGCCCGCGCGAGCATGGGCCGGCCAGGCGCCCCGGCCGCACGGTCGGCGTCGGCCGAGCACCAGGTCGGCCCGGTTCGCGCGGATCTCGCGGACGAACGGCACCAGCAGCGCGGGGTCCAGCGAGCCGTCGCAGTCGCAGAAGCACACGATGTCGGCGGTGGCGGCGGTCAGTCCGGCGTGGCAGGCGGCGCCGAAGCCGCGGCGCGGCTCGTGGACGACGGTCGCGCCGAGGTCGCGGGCCACTCCCGCGGAGCCGTCGGTGGAGCCGTTGTCGACGACGAGGGCGCGCCAGCCGGACGGGACCCGGCCGATCACCCAGGGCAGGGCCGCGGCCTCGTCCAGGCAGGGGAGGACCACATCGACCGCCGGGGTCGTGGGAGAGAACGTCACACCGTTCACCCTACGAGTGCGAAAACGACATATCGGGCTTCCGCTCCTTGCGGAACAGGGAGGGACGTCGCGCCGGGGTCGGGGCCGGGAGGCGACGCGGGTGCGGGCCCGGTGCGAGGCCGGACGCATATGGCAGCCGCAAGAACCCGAGGCCGCCGCCCCCGCCGGGCCGCCCCGCCGTGGCGGCGCCCGGGTCCTGGTCGTCGGGGACGACCCCACCGTCGTCGGGGCCGCCCGTCGGCCAACTGGACCGCGCCGTGCGCGACGTGCGTGCTGTCAACCGGGCGCCCGGCCCCCGCCCGCGGGCGCAGCCCCCGGTTTCGCCCTCGGCCCTGCCCTCTCCCTCGGTGTCGCTATCGTGGCGGCTCGGCAGGGGCCCCATACCGTGCGCGACATCCCTGGTGGCTGCCGCTTCGAGGCGACACTGCCCGTCCATGACGGCATTCCCCCGGCCGGTCCCGCCGCCCGCACCGTCCTACAGCCCCTCACACAGCCCTCTACAGCCCCCTCACGCAGCCCTACGGCCCCTCACGCGGGGCGCAACGGCTCGTTCGCGAATCGCCGCATCCCCTCCCGGAATCCCATCCGTGGACGCCAGCCCAGCTCGGCCCGCAGCCGCGACGAGTCCGCCGTGATGTGCCGGACGTCGCCCAGCCGGTACTCCCCGGTCACCACGGGCGCCGGACCGCCGTGCGCCGCGGCCAGTTCGGCCGCCATCTCCCCGACGGTGTGCGGCTCGCCGCTGCCCGTGTTGTAGACGGTCAGCGCCCCCGGCGCCGAACCGGCCTCCAGAGCCAGCGCACCCGCCGCCGCGACATCCCGCACATGCACGAAGTCCCGCCGCTGGCGCCCGTCCTCGAACACCCGCGGCGGCTCGCCCCGGGCGAGCGCCGACCGGAAGAACGAGGCGACTCCCGCGTACGGGGTGTCGCGGGGCATCCGGGGCCCGTACACGTTGTGATAGCGCAGCGACACCGCCGCCCCGCCCGTCGCCCGCGCCCAGGCCGCGGCCAGATGCTCCTGGGCCAGCTTGGTCGCCGCGTACGCATTGCGCGGATCCGTCGGGGCGTCCTCGCGGACCAGCCCCGGCGCCACCTCCGCACCGCACACCGGGCAGCGCGGTTCGAAGCGCCCGGCGGCCAGATCGGCGACGGCCCGCGGGCCCGGCCGCACCACCCCGTGCCGACGGCACTCGTAGCGGCCCTCCCCGTACACCACCATCGACCCGGCCAGCACAAGGCGCGGCACCCCCGCCTCGGCCATCGCGGCGAGCAGGACGGCCGTGCCGAGGTCGTTGCGGGAGACGTACTCGGGGGCGTCGGCGAAGCCGGTGCCTAGCCCGACCATGGCCGCCTGGTGGCAGACGGCGTCCACGCCGACGAGCGCGCGGCCCACCGCCTCCCGGTCCCGTACGTCCGCGCCCGCCTGTGTCGCCACGTCGAACACCGACGGCTCGTGGCCGCGCTCCGCCAGCGTCTCGACCACATGGGACCCGATGAACCCGGCACCGCCGGTGACCAGTACACGCATGCGCCCACGCTAGGGCCGCGCCCCCGCGCCCGGCACGTCACGGCCTCGCAAACCCCGCACCGGCCGCCCGCCGCGCGTCGGCAAC
>NZ_JBSGBN010000134.1:0-27795 GCF_053601275.1 Streptomyces sp. NPDC004752
CCGCGCACCGGCGTGCGCTGCGTCGGCTGAGCACCAAGGCCCGCGCACTTCGGTGCGCAGCGCCACCGCTGCACCCCCCAGGGCGCGGCGAAGAGGATAGGGGCACCTTCGTGACCGCACCTCAGACCACCTCCAACCGGCAGACGGCCGACGCCGCAAACGGCGTTCCCGCCGACGGCGTGCGCCTGGCCGTCAGGCCGGGCGCTGATGCTGAACGCCCTCTGATGGGAGTGAAGGGCACCCCGCGCGTGAGTTACAGTCAGACTGAAATATTCACGGGTGACCGCGTACGACGGGAGGCGTGGAGCGCATGAGTCTCCGGCACTACTTCCGACGGCCACCGGCCGTCACTGCCGTCGAGGCGGTCCGCCTTGTCGCGAACGGAGCGATCGTCGTGGACGTCCGCCGCGCGTTCGAGTGGAACCGTGTGCACATCCCGGGTGCCGTGCACATGCCGCTCGACGTGTTGCCCGAACACTGCCTGGAGCTGCCCGATGACCGCCTGCTCATCACCTTCTGCACCGGCGGTATCCGCTCCGCCGGTGCGGCGAACCTACTGGTGGAGAACGGCTTCGACGCGGTCAATATGAGCCGCGGCCTTGTCGACTGGCGCACCGTCGGCGGACCCCTCGTCACGGGTGAGGGGCATCCGCTTCCGTGAACTTCTTCAAGTAGCGACAGGGAGAAAGAGGAACAATGGACCGGCGTGCGCTCGTCACGGCGGGTACTGGCGGAATCGGTACGGAGACCGCGGTGGGCCTCGCCGCGGCCGGATACGCGGTGACCGTGGTCGGCCGCGATGTGGTGCGGGGCGGCTGCGATGTGGTGCGGGGCGGCAGCGCCGTCGAGCGCATCAACGCCGTCGGCACGGCCGCGGAGGCCCGGGTCCACACCGCGAACGAGAGCGTCTCCCCCGAGGAGCTGGAACGTCTCGCCGTGGCCGAGGCGCTGTTCCTGCGCAACTGCGCGGGCCGCCCGGCAAGCCCGCGACCAGGCCGCTCACCCTGACCGAAAGGGCAGAACAGGGGCGATCGCCCCAGCTCAGTCCCTCCCCGAAGAGCCTCCGGACAACGCCGACAGGAGAAGTCCGGTGAGGTCTTGGCGTCGTTGCTTTCCGAGGGTGCGTTCCAGGACGGCATCCACGTCGGCGTAGGCATCGCGCCCCGCCCGCAGGAGCTCCTGGCCCGTTGCCGTGACGTGGAGTTCCGCGGTGCGGCCTCGTCCGGGGTCGGTGCGGCGCTCGACGGCACCGCGCTCTTCCAGTTGCCGGACGGTGGCTTGGGCGCTCTGTGCGGTGATCCCCGCCCGGCGGCCCAATTCGCTGTAGGACATTCCCGGTTCCCTCAACAGGTGGCCGAGGGCCGAGAGATGGCGCAGCGTGTAACCGGTCGGCTTGAGCGCCCGTTCGACGTCCTGGCGTGCTCGCCGTCCCAGGGCGGCGAGCAGGAAGGCGGTGCTGGTGGGCGGGGGCTGGGCGGTCACGGCTCCTCGTTCCTCCTCGGAAAGTTTCAGTTTGACTTTAACTGGAGTTCCGGGCAGGCTCCAGTCCCAGCGGGCGCGATGCAAGACCGGGCCCCGAGTTTCAGTCCAGCTGAAATGTGAGGGGAGCGGAGCTTGCGGTGACCCTCTGCACCCCGTGGAGACCGAACCCGGTGGTGAGTTCCGACGGGTCGAGCATGGACATCACACTGCCGGGGCGACCAGCGCCAGGACGGTCCCCGGGCGACAACACCCCAGGATGATCACCGCAGATGCCTGGTGATCCGAATGAAGTGAGATGACGGAGATTGAAGCTTCTCGTGGTCGGCGCCAACGGCGGTCTGGGCAGACAGGTGGTCGCCCACTCCCTGGAGCGCGGACACCAGGTGACCGCACTCGTACGACGGGGTGCAGGGCAGGCCGAGATGCCGGGGCTGCGCATCGTGGAGGGTGCTGTGGGCGATGACCTGGCCGCCGTACGCCGCGCTGTGGACGGGCAGGACGCGATCGTCAGCGCACTGGGCAATCCGCTCTGGCTCAAGGCGCGTACCGGCTCAGCGGTGATGGCCCGGGCCACCGCACATCTGATGGCCGCCATGCATCTGCACCAGGTACGGCGTATCGCCATGCCGCTGGCCTGGGGAAGCGGCGCCTCACGACAGCACACCGCGTGGCCGCTCAAGGCGCTGACCCGGCTGCTCATCCGACGCGACTACCAGGACTTCGACACCGCGGAGGCGATCCTCGCCGCCTCGGGGCTCGACTTCACCATCGCCTACTTCGGCTCGCTGACCGACCAGCCCGCCTCACCTGCCTGGTCCGCCCACCCCGACATCAAAACCCCCTCGCCCCTGGCGATCAGCCGCGCCGACCTGGCCCAGTGCCTGCTGGACGCCGTCGAATCAGCCGGTCCCACCGCCGAACGCCTCTCGGTCAGCGGCGCGCCGAAAGGATGACGCTCCCATGAACCTCACGGGCAAGACCATTGTGCTGACGGGGGCGAGTTCGGGTCTGGGTGCCGAGGCCGCCCGTCTGCTCAGTGCCCGAGGCGCCGCACTGCACCTCGTGGGCCGCGACGAGAAACGTACAAGGGCCATCGGCGAGGAACTGCACGCGCCCACCTACACGGCCGACTTCACCAGCCTGTCCCAGACCCGCAGTCTGGCCGCGCAGTTGGCCCACGCCGTGCCGCGCATCGACGTACTGGCCCTGAACGCCGGAGGTGTCATGCCCCCGCGCCTCACCGACGACGGGATCGACGCCACCTTCCAGGCCAACGCCCTGGCGCCGTGGCTGCTGATGACACAGCTGGTCGGCAAGCTCGGCACCGGCCGTGTCCTTCTGACCAACTCCCGGTCCCACAACAACGCCGTCCTTTCCCCGCACAACCTCGCCGCCGCGCTCGCGGGAGAGCCACGTGTGTCGGGCCACCGCACGTACGCCCGGGCCAAGCTCGCCGCCGGAGTGCTGCTGCGCGAGTTCCACCGCCGCAACCCGGGCGTGGACGCCGGCGACTTCCACCCCGGCATCATTGCCTCGGACTTCGGCCGGTACATGGGCCGCACCGGCAGCCTCCTGAAGACCGCCGCCCGCCCGTTCATCGACACCCCTCGCCAAGGCGCCGAACGGCTGGTTGAACTGGCCACCCGCCAACAAGCCCTTGCCGGCGCCTACTTCGTCCACCGCCGGCCCGCCCAGGGTTCCGCCCAGCTCCGCAGCAAGGAACTCGGCACGGCCCTGTGGGAAGCCGCCAACCGTGCGACCGCATCCGCCTCGAACTCGGCGGAGTAGTGCTTCAGGTGCCGACGGGGGAGCAGCCTCCGCTGCCGCAATGATCGGGGACGACGCGGCCGCGATTTCGGTGTCCCTGGGTACCGTCATCGGTTCCTCTTTCTTCCTGTCACTGTGTATAAGGGCCGCGCCGGAGATGCACCGAGCCGCTGGTCGGCTCGCACGCCACGCGATTGCAGCATCCGTGAGGGCGAACTCGTAGGAGATACCGGCGTGGCGACGCAGGTGTCCGAGTGCCGCGAGATGGCCCAGGCGGTCCAGCGCAGTCGGCAAGGCTCCGCGTTGCGTTGGCACTCACTGGCGTGCCCCTCCTCCTTGGGTTACAGTCTGCCTGAAACAGCATTTCAGCCAAGCTGTAACTCAGTGGGAGGGGCCGGCATGGCCAGGGATACCTCGGTGCCGATGGGGGTGCGGGCGCAGGAGGCGATGGTCGGGCTGCTGGGCCGCCTGCCGGATCGGGTGCGGTCGGCGATGGCGGGACCGGAGATCATCGTGGAGGGTGAAGCACTGGCCGTCGATGCCCGCTTGCTGATCCGCTCCCTCGGCGACAAGGAGTCGGCTCTGGTGGTCGAGGACTCACCGGAGCTGTCCCGCGCGACGCTGGAGCGCAACGCACCGATGCTCCGTGCCGGCCGACGGCCGACGCAGGCGGTGACGGTGTCCGAGGTATGCCTGAAGGGCGGGCAGAACGCTCTGGAAGCAACCCTGTACAAACCCGCGTCCTGCCCCGGAACATCGGGGGCGCTGGTGTTCTTCCACGGCGGAGGCTGGGTGATCGGCAGCCGCGCCGGATATGACCACGTGGGACGCTTTCTCGCCGAACACACAGGCCACCGAGTGCTGTCGGTGGACTACCGGCTCGCACCCGAGGACCCGTTCCCCGCCGCGGTGGACGATGCACTGGCAGCATTCGACGACACCGTTGCGCGGGCCGAGGAATTCGGCATCGACCCGAACCGGATCGTGGTCGGTGGGGACAGCGCGGGGGCCACGCTCGCCGCGGTGACCGCCCGTCGTGCCGCCGGGCGGAAGCACGGCCCCGTTCCGGCGGGGCAGTGGTTGCTGTATCCCGCCACCGACCTGGCCACTCGTCACCCGTCCCGGGACACATACGGCATGGGATTCCTGCTCACC
Source organism: Streptomyces sp. NPDC004752 (assembly GCF_053601275.1). Classification (NCBI taxonomy): domain Bacteria; kingdom Bacillati; phylum Actinomycetota; class Actinomycetes; order Kitasatosporales; family Streptomycetaceae; genus Streptomyces; species Streptomyces sp. NPDC004752. Next base: position 4,405 of record NZ_JBSGBN010000134.1, read on the forward strand.
GACGACGACATCCGCTGGTTCCAGGACCACTACCTTCCCCCTGGAGTGGACCGTACGGATCCGCAGGTGTCGGTCGTCTACGGCGAGGTCGCCCCGGACACACCTCCGGCGCACATCATCACGGCGGGATTCGATCCGCTGCGTGATGAAGGTGAGTCCTACGCCGACAAGCTTCGCTCCGCGGGTGTCCCGGTCACAGCCGTCCGCGAAGCAGACCTGCCGCACGGCTTCCTGCCGTTCGTCCATCTCGGCCCCCGGTTCAACCAGGCCGTCACCGCAAGTGCTCACGCACTGTGCCGGATGCTGGGCTGACCGGTTTCCCCCTCTGTCTCCGGCGCTGTCTCACCGACCGCTCTTCCTGACTGACGACGACTAGACAAAGGACTTGTGTCATGCACGTACAGATCGCGCTCTACGACGGCTTCGACCCCCTCGATGTCCTCGGACCCTTCGAAGTCTTCCACTCAGCAGGCGAGTTCTCCGGCGGAGGGGTGTCCACCGAGTTCGTCAGTGCCGAAGGCGCACGGGAAGTGGTCAGTGGATTCCCGTCGATCAAGCTCACCGCGACCTCCGCCGTGGACGTGGACAAGAAAAGCGTGATCGTCGTCCCCGGTGCCGCGGGAAGCCTCTCGATGGATCCCGGCGTCGTCGGCAGCATCGGCTGGATTCTCGGTCAGGCGGGGTCCACGGATCTGCCGGGGCGGCTGCGCGAGGCGCTGGCCCGCCCGGACATGACCGTTGCCACCGTCTGCGGAGGTTCCATCCTCCTCGCTCACGCCGGCCTGGCGGACGGCCGTCCGCTGGTCACTCATGAGCGGGGCCAGGACCTCGCCGGAACGAAGGCTGTCCCGGTGGAGGCCCGTATGGTCGACGACGGCAACCTGCTCAGCTGCGGCAACGTCACCTCCGGCATCGACCTCGCGCTGTACCTGGTCGAACGCGAGGTCGGACCCCGCGTTGCCCACGCCGTCTCGGAACTCATCCGGCACGAACGGCGCGGCACGGTCTGGAGCGCCACAGGCGCCCCGGTTTCCCTGGCGTGACCGCGTTTCACCCATTTCCATGTACGTGCCGTGCGCGGGCTTCGGCCCAAGCGCGAAGGTGACCGATACGCGCGGCCTGAACCCTGTTCAGGCCGCGCCGGATGAGACATGCCGCTTCAGGCGTCCGCGATATCCACCGGCTCCCGCGGCCTGTGGATGCGTCGCATCCAACCCTCCGAAGGCTCCCGCTGCTCTCTACTCGCCAGGTCCGCCGCAGACAGCAGACGGCGGCTGCCGCAATGACCAACGATCGGCATATGGCTGTGGCGCAGCTGCGGTTCATCGTGGCGGTACTCAAAACACCGCTGAAGCGGACGCGCGGGAACTGCGGCTGACTCAGCGGGTTCCCGGCGGGCGCGCGACGGGGCGACCGCCATCTCGGGAAAGACGGCGACCACCCCGTGGTGATCGAACACGGCTGCGGCAACGAACTCGTCCCGGTCGTCGCCTGCTCCGTGGCTGGACGGTCTCTGGCCCGGCCGCCCTGTAGGCATGCCTACACGGTCCCCTGGTACACGTTGAGCCGTCCGCACATTCCGAACTTCTCGTATGCGGACGGCTGCTCGGCCCGTACGACCGCGTCGGCGAGGTGGGCGGCGTCGCCGCGCTCCAGGCGGTCGAGCTGGTCGCCGGTGGCCGCGGCGGCGGCCTGGGCACCGCGCTCCCACCGCTCGCGCCATTCGGCGAGCCGCGGCCGTACGAGCGCGGCGGCGGACCGGTGGAAGGCCGCGAGCGGCTCGGGGCCGTCCGCGTCGCGCAGCGCCCGGTAGCCCTCCAGAGCCAGGTCGCGGCGGGCCCGGGCGATCCACTCCTGCTCCTTCTCGGAGGCGTCGGCCGGGATGGCGGTCGCTGCGGCGTACGTCTCCGGATCGGTCAGGTACTGCGGGGGCAGCGTGAGGACGGCGTCGCCCGCCTCCGGCAGCCCGTTGTTCTGCATGAGGACGGTGATGCGCAGGGCGTCCTCGTCGACCAGCCGGTGGATGGTGCCGGGCGTGAACCAGGAGACCGTGCCGGGCTTGAGCGGTGTGATCTCGTACCCGGACATCGTCAGCGTCTGCACCGCGCCGCGCCCGCCGGTGACGACGTATGCCTCCGAGCAGGTCAGGTGCATATGGGGAGTGCCGCCGGACACGCCGTCGCTCGCCGGCCAGTCGTAGACGGACAGGTGTGACACGGCGACGGCGCCCGGCAGCCCCGTGAACTCTGCCGCGTTCACCACGGATGCTCCTCAAGGTACTTGGCGACCTCGTCACGCTCCCAAACGCCGTCCGCCACCACGACCCGGTACCGGCGGCGCAGCGTATCGCCCGGAGCCAGTTCGAGCTCGTCGTGGAACGCCCAGGAGGGGGCGACCGCGGCGATCGGATCGTTGCGGACGAACCAGTGGGCCGGGTGGGAGCCCTGTCGACCGAGGTGGTCGTTCTCAGGGGCGTGTGCGAAGACCAGGGTGGCATGCCCGTCGGTGCCGTCGTGTGCGCCCGAGTACGCGAGCCAAGGGGACTGCTGTCCCATCAGGCCGGGACCCTCCGCATCGGGCGCGATGATCCGTCCATCACGAAAGGCGCGCGGTCCCCGCCAGAAGAGACCGGTGTAGCCGGCCATCTCCCGGCCGGCCGTGGTCGGGCTGCCGAACACCAGCGGCTCGTCGCGTCTGTTCGTGATCGCGGAGCTCCAGGTCAGCGCCCAGCACCGGGCGGCGACGTCGACGTCGTGCACTTCGATGCGGCGCTCCTCCTCGGCCCACAACTCGCCGGTGTGCGGATGCCATGTGAGCCGCTCGGCGATGACCGCGCGGTCATCGTCCGCACCGATCTCCTCGAAGTCGACGTGGGCCATGGAGCCGATGCGTTCCGGCAGCGCGAGGTAGCCCTTGCCGTGTACGTAGGTGCCGCCGCCCCACAGGTTCTGCCCGGACAGGTGCGAGGCGGTCAATTGCAGGCCCTTGTGCCAGCGGTGGTCGTTGGGCCGGTAGCCGGTGACGATGTCACCGGTGAGCGTCCGGATCGGGTGCAGGTACGGCTTGGGCGCTTCCCAGGCCGCCTCGGGGCCGTACACGTAGGAGAAGAGTTCGATGCCGGTGACTGGCTCGGCGAGGGTGATGCGATCGCCGTGCGTGTGGACGATGTGCAGGGCGCCGGTCATGCGGAGGCCGCCTTGCTCGCCGCTGACGCGGATGCCTCGGCCACCAAGGGGCGCCCAGCCTGGCGCGCCTCCGTGCAGAGCCGTGTAGTACGGATCCCCAGGGCCGATCTCTCCTGCACGTACGGTCGTGCCGGTGAACGCCGCCTTGTACAGCGCGGTAATCAGCTCCAGGCTCGTCCGCCCGTCGGTGCCGCTGCTGCGGGGCCGCTCTCCCGCACGCATGCCGGCGACCAGTCCGCGCAGCTGATCCAGGTGCGAACTCGGCGCGTTTTCGCCGAAGTCGCGCCAGGCAGCGGCCACTTCCTCGGGCACGTCGGGGGCGGGAGTGATACGCCAGTCGTCGTTGCTGTGGCTGTACAGGTACTTCACTTCCACGGTGGCCCGCTCGCAGTCGATGCGGATGCCGCTGACCTCGTCCGGGCTGAGCACGCTGTTCACGATGGTCGCAAGGGCACCGTTCTCGAACCGTACGAGCGCTGTCGAGACGTCCTCCGTCTCCACGTCGTGCACCAGGCGTCCGGCCATGGCCCTTACCTCGCTCCACGGACCGAGAAGGTCGAGCAGGAGATCCATCTGGTGGATGCCGTGGCCCATGGCAGGGCCGCCGCCCTCGGTCTGCCAGCGGCCGCGCCAGGGCACGGAGTAGTAGGCGGCGTCCCGGTACCAGGTGGTCTGGCAGTGTGCGACCAGCGGGCGGCCGAGGGCCTGTTCGGTGAGCAGCTGTCGCACATGCCGTGAGCCGGAGGCGAAGCGCTGCTGGAAGACGATCGCCGCGTACGGACCGCCGTCCGTGCCCTCTTCCGCCCCGACGGCATCGAAGTCGGCCAGTGTCGGCACCGGCGGCTTCTCGCACCACACCCAGGCACCCGCCCGCAGAGAGGCGACGGACTGCTCCCGGTGCAGGGTGGGCGGAGTGCAGATGCTGACCAGATCCGGCTGCTGCTCAGCGAGCATGCGGTCCAGGTCGGTGTACGCATGCGGGATGCCGGCCTCGGCGCGGAAGCGCTCGACCGCGCCGGCATCGACGTCGACCGCGGCCACGATCTCGGTCTCGCCCTCGTCGGCGAGACGCGACAGTGCGAACAGGTGGGAAGGCGCGATGGCGCCCGTGCCGACGATCGCGGCTCTGATTCGTCGGCCCGCATACGGCAACGCTGGACGGTCCGCATGCTGCTGTGGAGTGGCGGCTGGGTGGGGCATGGGGGCGGACGCGTGGTGGTCTGCAGGCATGAACGTGATCAGTGCTCCCTGGGACGTGACATCTGGCTTGGCTGACGCGCGCTGGCTGCCGCGCCCCGGCGCGATGTGACCGGCTGGGCCGTCACCGACGCCAACTCAACTTCGAGCAGCGGAACTTGAGTGGGCCCTCGGTTCCCGCGCTGAACCTGGGCGACATCCACCACAAGGCAGTCAGGTTCGTATATGGGAACCGAGTTGCTCCACAGCTGAACCGTATGAGGGAAACCCTCCGTTAACAAGCCGTTGACGGCGTCCTGGGTGCAATCTAGCGTGGTCGCACTCAAAACTCAGAACTAAGTTCGGCTATAAGAACTTCAGGCTCTTGTCGCGCGTCCTCGGCGACGCCACCGGGCCGCCAACAGGAACAGGGAGAGTACGTGTCGCACAGCAGGCGGGAGGCCACGCGGGTGGGGGCGCTCCGGGCCGAACACCATCGTGAGCCCTTCGGTATCGGCGAGGCGCGCCCGCGCTTGTCCTGGCAGGTCTTTGACACGCCGGTGGGGTGGCGGCAGGCCGGATACGAGATCGAGTGCACGGACCTCGATGCGGAGCAGGTCAGCACGATTGGTCGCATCGATTCGGGGGAGAGCCTGCTTGTCCCGTGGCCGCACGCCGATCTGGACTCGCGCGACCGCGTGAGAGTCCGCGTGCGGGTCTGGAACTCCTCGTCCGCGGAGCCCACCTGCTGGAGCCCTCCCCTCGATCTGGAGGCAGGTCTGCTGGGCTCATCGGAGTGGCGCGCACAGTTCGTCACACCGGACGCCGTGCCCGGCGAGCATGCAGCGATCGAGCATGTCCCGCTGCTGCGCCGGGAGTTCACGGCCCGCGGAGAAGTTCGTCGAGCCCGGCTGTATGCCACGGCGCTGGGCCACTACGAGCTGGAGCTGAACGGGAAGCGCATCGGCGACCACGCCCTCGCACCCGGCTGGACCAGCTACCAGCATCGCCTGCGCTACCAGACATTCGACGTCACCGACGCCCTGCGTCCCGGGACGAACGCGCTGGGCGCGTGGCTCGCAGACGGCTGGTACAGGGGCCGTCTCGGCTTCCACGGCGGGAAGCGGAACATCTACGGTGACCGGCGCGCGCTACTCGCCCAACTGGAGATCCACTACGCCGACGGTTCGACCGACACGATCTCGACCGACCAGGCATGGCGCACATCACCGGGACCCATTCTGTTCTCCGGCATCTACGACGGGGAGCGGTATGACGCCCGGCGGGAGCTCCCGGGCTGGTCGTCGCCGGACTTCGACGACCGGGCATGGACGGCGGTCGAGCCTGTGGACCACGACCTGGACACCCTGTTCGCACCGCTCGGCCCACCCATCCGCTGCACCCAGGAGGTCAAGCCGGTCGGTATGACCACGACTCCTTCGGGAGCGCGCGTCGTCGACTTCGGGCAGAACCTCGTGGGCCGCGTCCTGATCCATGTGCGGGGGCGCTCCGGCGAGGTGATCCGGATACGTCATGCCGAAGTCCTTCAGGACGGCGAGCTCTGCGTCCGGCCCCTGCGTGAGGCGAAAGCCACCGACGAGTACGTGCTGCGCGGGGCGGCCGAGGGGGAGACCTGGGAACCGCGGTTCACCTTCCACGGCTTCCGTTACGCGGAGGTCACCGGTCAGGTGGAACTTGTCGACGTGACGGCTCGCGTCTACCACACGGACATGGCCCGCACCGGAACGTTCAGTTGCTCCGATCCGCTGGTGCAGCAACTGCACGACAATGTCGTCTGGAGCATGCGCGGCAACTTCCTGGACGTACCCACCGACTGCCCGCAACGCGACGAACGACTCGGCTGGACCGGCGACATCCAGGTCTTCGCGCCGACGGCCTCGTTCCTGTACGACTGCGCCGGCATGTTGGCGTCATGGCTCCGTGATCTAGCCGCGGAGCAGCTCCCGGACGGCACCGTGCCGTGCTTCGTTCCCGTCGTCCCGACTCCCGTCTGGGGCCCTCCGACCTTCCCCGCCGCCGTGTGGGGAGACGTGGCGACACTGACTCCGTGGGACCTGTACCAGCGTTTCGGTGATCCAGCGATCCTGGAGGCCCAATACTCCAGTTCCAGAGCCTGGGTCGACCGCATGACGGCCGCCGCAGGCGACGATCATCTGTGGGACAGCGGCGAGCAACTCGGCGACTGGCTCGACCCGACTGCCCCGCCGGAGAACCCCACCATCGCCAAGGCAGACCCCTACTTGGTCGCCACCGCCTACTACGCCCGCTCCACCGCCGTCCTCGCGGACATGGCGCGCGTCCTCGGTCACACTGCCGACCAGGACCACTACGAGCAACTGGCCCGGAAGATCGCCGCTGCGTTCACCGAGCGCTGGGTGCTTCCCTCCGGGTTGCTCGACAACGAAGCCCAGACCTCGTACGCGCTCGCGCTCCGCTTCGGCCTCTTTCCCACCGAGGGACAGCGCCTCGCAGCGGGGCGGCGTCTGGCCGAACTCGTACGGGAGGCCGACTTCCATATCGCGACCGGGTTCGTCGGTACGCCACTGATCTGTGACGCCCTGACCGAGACCGGGCACCATGACACGGCGTACTCGCTCCTGCTGAACCAGGGCTGCCCGTCGTGGCTGTACCCCGTCACCCGCGGAGCGACCACCATCTGGGAACGCTGGGACAGTCTGCTGCCGGACGGCACCGTCAACCCGGGCAGCATGACCTCGTTCAACCACTACGCCTTCGGTGCCGTCGCCGACTGGCTGCACCGGACCGTGGCCGGCCTGGCCCCGGCCGAGCCCGGGTATCGCCGGCTCCTCGTCAGGCCGCTCCCTGGGGGCGGCCTCACCCACGCCGACGCCACCCACGAAACGCCCTACGGCAGAGCGGAGGTCGCCTGGGACCTCGACGGAGACACCTTCACGCTCCGACTGACCGTCCCGAGCGCGGTCACGGCGACGGTGTACCTGCCCGGACACGAGGATGCGACGACCGTCAGCGCCGGCCGACACGAATGGAAGGTCGCCCTTCCCGCTGCTTGACGCCTCTACGCGGGGGCGAGGAGGACCTCACGTCGGCTGCGGCCTGTTGTGCCGCAGCCAGCGTTCGGTTTCGGCGATGTGCGTGGCGGTAGCGAGGGCGGCTGCGGCCGGATCGCGTGCCGAGATTGCCTCGGCCATGGCCCGATGGCCGGCGTCGCTGCTCCGGCGCACGGCCTCGTTGGCGCAGACGTCGTAGTCGCTGCCCCGCGATCGGAAGACCTCCACAAGAGCGATCAGCGCGGCGGCGTGCGCCTCGAGGACGCGGCGGATCTCCAGCAGCTCCAGCAAGCCGTCGCCCGGGCGCTGTCTCACCGACCGGTGGGTGCGCCCAGGGCGGTGGAGAGAGCGGTGGCCTGTTCGCTCAGTACCTTGATGATCTTTGCGCTGAATCCGGGTGACATACGTACTCCTGGGACTGCGACGCTCAGAGCCGCGCACACCGCGCCGTGGCGGTCGTACACCGGCATGGCGATGCAGTTCACTCCCGGCGTGTGTTCCGCGTCATCGGTGGCGTAGCCGCGCTCGCGGGCCTCCGCCACGACCGTGATCAGCGCCTCCACGTCGGCCACGGTCGTCGAGGTGAACTGTGTGAACTCCACCCCGTGGAACAACTGTCGGATCTGCTCGGCCGTCATGCCGAACAGCAGCGCCTTGCCGATCCCTGTCGCGTAGGCCGGCAGCCGTGCGCCGACCCGCGATTCCAGACGCAGGGGCTGCGTCGAGTCCACCTTGGCGATGTAGACGTTCTCCATCCCGTCCAGCACCGCCAACTGCACTGTTTCCTGCAGCGCGTCGCACACGGCTTGCAAGTAGGGCTGTGCCGACTGTTCCAGGGATGTCGCCGCGAGATATCTCTGGCCTGCCTGCCACAGGCGCAGGCCGATCCCGTAGCGCCGCGTCGCCTCATCGAAAGATAGGAATCCCCGCACCGTCATCGTCCCGAGCAGGGCATGCGCACTGCTCTTGGGCAGTTCGAGGCGATCACGGATCTCTGTGTACGTCAGGCCCCGCGATTCAGCCGTCAGCAGCTCGATCACCTGCAATACCCGGTCCGCCGACTTCACCGACTCCGCCACAAAAGCCCCTCCAGGTTCACATCCAAGAACTGACACAGTTTATTAGCGAACCGTACGAGGGAAACCCGCTGTTAACAAGCCGTTGACGCGGCAACGGCCGCCATCTAGCTTGGTCGCACCTCAGATTCAGAACGCAGTTCACATGGGGGAACTTCGTGATTGTCGACAGCCACTGCCATGCCTGGCAGGTCTGGCCCTACCAGCCTCCGGTGCCCGATCCGAGGCACCGGGGCAGCGTGGACGGCCTGCTGTACGAGATGGACGCGGTCGGCATCGAGCGCGCGGTGATCGTGTGCGCGGGGATCGGGGACAACGCCGACAACAACGACTACGTCGCCCGTGCCGTGGCCCGGCACAGGGACCGCCTCGACTTCGTCTTCGACGTCGACTCCGTGTGGTCCCCGCTGCATCACACGCCCGGCGCGGCGAAGCGACTGCGGGACCTCGCCGAGCGCTACCCGGACGCCGTCGGCTTCACCCACTACGCGGACAGGCGCTATGGCGGCTGGTTCGCCACCGACGACGGCGGTGAGTTCTTCGCCACCGCGGCGGAGCTGGGGCTGGTCACCAGTATCTCGGCGGCCGCGGACAGTCTCGCCGACCTGTGCGCCATCGCCGCTGCCCAGCCGCGGTTGCCGATCGTTCTGCATCACATGGGCTGGTTCGCGGAGGAGGTCCTGGCCTGCGCCGCCCAGCCGAGCATCCATCTGAAGTGGTCCGGTTTCCACTATGCGACCCCGCACCCCTGGGACTTCCCCCATCAGGCCGCCCGGCCCCAGACCGCCCGGCTGCTGGAGGCGTTCGGCGCCGACCGGCTGATGTGGGGGTCGGACCACCCGGCCTCGATCGGCAGGACGACGTACCGCCAGTCGCTGGAGATGGCCCGCACCTACACGCCGCCCATGGACGACGACAGCAGATCGAAGATCCTCGGGCGGACGGCTGCCCGGGTGTTCGCACACAAGGAACAAGTGAGCTGACAGATGAACGCAGACCGCATCGTCGCCGTACGCGCGCACCTCGTGACCCGGCCGCCTCAGCAGCATGAAGCCGACGCCCCCGACTCGCAGACTCTGCGGAACTGGCGCCGCGGCAAGGTCGCCAGCCCCATGACTGTCTACCCCGAGTTCCGTGACGACCGCGGGGCCTCGATCGGTCCCGCCGCCGACCAGACGGTCGTGGTCGAGGTCGAAAGCGCCTCGGGGCATGTGGGGGTCGCCGCCACGGCGGGCGGACTGGCCGCCGCGGCCGTCATCGAGCTCCACCTGGCCTACCTGGTCGAGGGTGAGTTCCCGATGGCGCACGAGCGGCTGTGGGACCGCATGTTCCACAGCACGCTGCGCTACGGCCGCAAGGGCCTGGTCCTGCACGCCATCTCCGCGGTGGACCTGGCACTGTGGGACCTGCACGGACAGATCACCGGGTTGCCGGTCTACGAGCTGCTGGGCGGACCGGTGCGGGACGCGGTTCCGCTGTACGCGACCGGTCCCCGTGCGGACACCGCGCGCAAGCTGGGCTTCCGCGCCGCCAAGCTCCCGCTGACCTGGGCACCGTGCGAGGGCGAGGAGGGATTCCGTGCCAACGTCGCCGCAGCCGAGGAGGCTCGTGAGCTGGTCGGCCCCGACTTCCCGCTCATGTACGACTGCTGGATGTCGCTGGACGTCGACTACGCGGCACGGCTCGCCCACGCGGTCGCCCCGCTCGGCTTCGCCTGGCTCGAGGAACCGCTGCCGCCCGACGACTACGACGGGCTGCGCCGACTGCGCGCCCGTATGCCTCAGACGATGGCGCTCACGACGGGCGAACACGAATACACCGCGGCCGGCTTCCGGTTGCTGTGTGAAGCGGGAGTCGATGTCATCCAGCCCGACCCCGCATGGTGTGGCGGACTGACGGAACTGCGCAGGATCGCCGCCGTGGCCCGGACCACGAGCACGCGGCTCATCCCGCACACCGGCGGCCTGTACAGCGCGCACTTCGCGATGGCCCACCGTGAGGTCGACATGGCCGAGTTCGCCATCATGGAGGGCGAGTGCGACACCGCCCACCGCCAGCACGGCGATTTCATCGGCGAAGTCCTGCCGGTGGACGGGCAGATCATCCCCGGCGAGGGCCCCGGTTTCGGGCTCACCATTGACCCCGAGGTCTCCCTGGCGCGGCCGTCGGGTGGCTGGGCGGCGTTCCGGTGACCGTCCGTCTGGCCGTTGTGGGCCTGGGCTCCTTCGCGCACCAGGCCCACCTGCCCGCGATCACGGCCGCACCGGACATGGATCTGGTGGCGGTGTACGACGTCGATCCGGAGCGCGGCCGTCTGGTGTACGAGACGTACGGCGTGCCCCATGTCGTCACCGGCATCGAGGAGCTGAAGGGGCTGGTCGACGGGGTGGTGATCGCCACTCCCCACACCACCCACTTCGCTCTCGCCCGCCAGTCGCTGGAGGCCGGACTGCACGTCTTCGTCGAGAAGCCGATGACGACCTCGGCCCACGAGGCGTGGCACCTGGTCGACTTGGCGGAACAGCTCGGTCTGCACCTGACCGTCGGCTACACCTACCAATACGCCGCGACGGCAGAAGCCGTCCGCACTGCCGTACGCACCGACATCGGCACGCTCACCTGCGTCAACGCCGACTTCTCCAGCTGCGCCGCCAGGTTCTACGCCGCCGATGTCACAGACCTCGGCGGCCCTGACCGACCGCAGGGGCGCACCTACGCCGACCCTGCCCTGTCCGGCGGCGGACAGGCACAGAGCCAGCTGACGCATGTGATCGCCAACATTCTGTGGAGCACAGGACTGCACCCCGAGCAGGTCTTCGCGTTCACCACGCACCAGTGGGGGAGCGGCGTTCTGCCCGTCGACGTCGACGTCGACGTCGACGTCGACGTCGCCGACGCCGTCAGCTTCCGCCTGGCAGGCAACGTCCTGGGCGCCGCTACATCCACCGGTACACTGCCCGACTCGCTGCCGCCCCAGCACCGTGTCCGCTACTACGGCACCTCCGGCATGGTCGAGCACGACCTTCTGCGCGCCGAGGCCATGGTGTATCTGCCGGACGGTAGCCAGCGGCACATCAGGCTGCCGATCAGCGCTCCCGCCCATGACCACCGGCAGCCCGTGCGCGATTTCGCGGCCCTGATCGCCGGCCGCACAAACGTCAATCGCGGGCCGGGCGGTCCCGCAGCCGAGACCGCTGCCTTCATCGAGGCCCTGTACGCCTCGGCTGCCACCGGGCAGCCCGTGTCCCCCTATCGGAAGGAACCCACCTTGTGAACCAGACCGCGGTGATCATCGGCGCGGCCCAGGGGATCGGCGAAGCCGTCGCCCGTCGGCTCGCTGCCGACCGTCCGGTCGTCCTGGCCGACCTACGCCACGAGGCGGTGAAGGAACTGGCGGCCGACCTGACCGCGCACGGCGCCGACGCGCGCGCCGAGCACGTCGACATCACCCGCCCCGAGTCCGTCGCCGAGCTCGTCCGCGCCACCTCCGCGGCCTCCCAAGTCGCCATCTCCGCAGGGTTGTTCCACACCGGCCCGGCATTGACGGTGACCTCCGAAGCGATGGCCGACATCCTCGACGTCAACCTGATCGGCGTGTACTCCGTCGCCCGCGCCTACGCCCAGGCCATGGCGGACGGACACGGCGGCGCCATCTGCGCGGTGGGCTCGATCGCCGCCCGCGTGCCGCGCCTGCGCCAGGCAGCGTACTGCGCCTCCAAGGCGGGCATGCGGCAAGCCCTGCGCGTCCTCGGCCTCGAAGTGCTCCCGCACGGTGTGCGCGTGAACTTCGTGGCGCCCGGCCCCACCGACACCCCGATGATGGCGACCCTCGCGCAGGACCACTCCGGCATCGAACTGTGGCGTGGGGACCCGGACGCCTTCCGCCCCCGCATTCCCGACCAGCGGGTCGCCACCCCCGAGGACATCGCGGACGCGACCGCCTTCCTGCTGTCCGATGCCGCCGCCCACATCGCCCTGCACGACCTGTACGTCGACGGCGGCGAAAGCCTCGGCCTGTAGAACCTGGAGGCGCTCGTGCGCAAGACCCACCCATCCCCGGGCCGCCGACGGCGCGTGCCCTGGGGTGTCTATCTGACCCTGCTTCCCACGCTGGCCATGCTCGGCGTCTTCGCCTACTACCCGGCCGCGAACGGCCTGGTGCACTCGTTCTTCGACTGGCAGCCCGGCTTCAGCTCACGCTTCATCGGCTGGGACAACTACAGCGCCATGCTCGACGACGACCTGTGGTGGCACTCGTTCCGCAACATCGGGATCATCTTCGTCTGGGCCGTCACCCTGATGTGGGTGTTCCCGCTGCTGGCAGCGGAGCTGGTGATGGCGCTCTCCAGCGAGCGGCTGCGCTTCGTCTTCCGCACCCTGCTCATCATCCCGCTGGCTTTCCCCATGGCGGTCAACGTCCTGCTGTGGCAGTTCATGTACGACCCGAACGACGGCCTCATCAACACCTTCCTGCGGGACATCGGCCTGGACTCACTGGCCCGGAACTGGATCGGCGACCCGAGCAGCGCCCTGGTGGCACTGATGACGATCGGCTTCCCCTGGGTCGCCGGCCTGCCCTTCCTGATCTTCCTGTCCGCGCTGCAGAACGTGCCGACCGAGATCTACCAGGCGGCCTCCCTGGACGGCGCGGGCTGGTTCCGGCGAGTCTGGAGCATCGATCTGCCGTTGCTGCTGCGTGAGTTCAGGCTTCTCTTCGTCCTCGCCGTCATCACCGTCCTGCAGTACGGAATGCAGGCATCGATCATGACTCAGGGCGGTCCGGACAATGCCACCCAGGTGCCGGTGCTGCGCATGCTCGACGTTGCCTTCAAGGATGCGGACTGGGGGTACTCCGCGGCCCTCGGCTCGACGCTGTTCCTCCTGATTCTGCTGGTAAGCGCCGGATCACTGCTCGCTGGACGCCGGAGGAAGCCCCATGCTGCTGCATGAAACCGCTGAGCGGAAGACCACCGCTCCCCAAGCCACCCCCGTCAGCACCCCGCCACGGCGGCGCACCATGCTGCGCAGCCGGCGAACCAACCTGCTCGCCGGCGGACTGCTGAGCATCATGGCCTTCACCGGGCTATTCCCCTATCTGTTCATGCTGATCGCCTCCGTGAAGGACAACACCCAGTTCTACGACAGCTATTGGCTGCCATCCTGGCCCTTCCACCCCGGCAACTACTCCGTCGCGTGGCGTCAGGTCAGTCCTTACCTGTTCACCTCCGTGATCGTGGCCGCCTTGTCCATCCTGGGAACGCTGCTGCTGGCCACCGGCGCCGCACATGTCTTCGCCCGATACCGCTTCCCAGGCCGCGGACTGCTCTTCTCGTTGATCGCAGTACTGCTGATGGTTCCTCATGTCACCAGCCTGATCCCGACGTTCGTCCTGATGAAGGACCTCGGGCTGCTGGACACCCGTCTTGTCCTGATCATCCCCTGGATCAGCTCCGGTACGGTCCTGGGCATCGTGATCATGCGCACCTATATGGCGCAAATCCCGGAGGAGATCTTCGAAGCGGCACGGGTCGACGGGGCCGGCGGGTTCCGCGTCTTCTGGTCGCTCGTCCTACCTCTGACCCGCCCCGTCATGGGCACGGTCGCGATGATCACCGTACTGAACGTGTGGAACGACTACTTCTGGCCTCTGCTGACCGTGCAGACGGACCAGTACCGCACGGTCTCGGTCGGCCTGGCCTTCTTCGCCAGTCAGCAAGTACAGCAATGGGGCCCGCTGTTCGCCGGATACACCCTGGCCAGCCTCCCCCTGCTCCTCCTGTTCACCTTCCTGTCCAAGAAGTTCCTCGCGGGCATCCAGGGCGGCATCACCGGCGGCAAGTAGCCGCTGCGAACGACGTCACAGGGGTCTTGTTCACCACCAGATTTCACTAAGGAAAAAAGGTACGAATGAGTACATATTTCAGACGGCGGCGCATGCTCATCGCATCGGTCGCACTCACCGGCATGATGCTGAGCGGATGCGGTCTGCTTGGCGTCGACGACAAGGACACCGAGTCCGACGGCAAGGTGACCATCACGCTGGCCGGACCGAACCAGTGGACGTCGAGCGGCAGCAGCTTCGGGCCCGCCTGGGAAGCACTGGTCAAGAAGTTCGAAAAGCGGGAACCGAACATCCGGGTCAAGACCCAGGTGCTGCCGCTGGACAACTTCGGGCAGACCATCAGCACCTGGTTGAACACCGGCTCGGCGCCCGAGATGGTGTTCAACCAGGCTCCGCACAAGGCACAGCAAGTGCACGCCCTCAATGAGGAATTGAATCGTCCCAATCCCTACATTCCTGGGAACAAGCACTGGATCGACTCCTTCCGCGAGGAGTACTACTCACCTGACGGAGTCGCCGTCAGTAAGGAGAGCGGCGAGCTGGAGTACGTGCCGTTCAACCTTTCCACCATCGGCCTCTACTACAACAAGGAAGCGTTCCAGAAGGCCGGCGTGAAGGCGCCGCTCCAGACCTGGGAGGACTTCAGGTCTGCTTGCACCAAGCTACGCAAGGCCGGATACGACCCGGTGGCCCTGGACAGCAGCCAGCTGGCCACGAACTGGACGTGGATCACCATCAGTGCCATGCTCAACGACAAGTACTACGACAATATGAACGTCTACAACTCGGCTGGTCAGCCGGGCAAGTCCAAGACTGTCAGCTTCCCGTCCAAGGCATGGGCCAAGGCCATCAAGGAAGGGACGTTCCGCACGACGGAGCCTGAAGTGGCCGAGACCCTCAAGCTCACCAAGGAGTTCTTCGACTGCGGAACCAAGAACTGGTCCGGCATCTCCGACCAGGGAAGCTCGACGGTCGTCGGGCTCAAGGACTTCGCTACGAGCAAGGCTGCCATCGCGTGGGGAACCGACTTCGCGCCCGCATCGATCCGCTCGGCCGGCAAGGTCGACTTCGGCACCATGCCGTTCCCCACGATCACCAAGGAGACGACGCCGCTGTCCTCCGGTGCGCCGGCTCGCTGGGGGGCCTCAGTCGGCGGCACCAGCTACATGATCCCGTCCACGGTCAAGGGCAAGAAGTACGACGCGACGATCAAGTTCCTTCAGTTCGTCAGCTCGCCCGAGGTCAAGGACTGGCTGCACGCGACGGGCGGCCTGCCCGCCATCGACAATGTCGAAGCACCGTCGGAGACCGCTGGCCTGCAGCAGGGTTCGTGGGCGGAGTCCTACCGCATCATGCTGCCCATGGACGCTGACAACACCAAGCCGCGTGATGTCTTCGACGGGTATCTCCTCGGCAGGCGCTCGCTGAAGAGCCAGCTGGCGGAGCTGCAGCGGTGGTGGGAACGCGACGCTGACACCGCCATCAAGAAGAACGGCTGGTCGTCCGAGCCCTGGGCGAAGTAGGCAGGTCCTCCTCTCCGCGCGACCTGGGTGCGGCTCCCGCCACATGCGCGAGCCGCACCGCACCGCCGAGGTGCATCCCGCAAAGTCACATGATCGCGCCGAAGCATGCGCACCATCCTGCCCGCGAACCGGAATGTTTGCTTTCTGCGCAAGAAGCCGCTCTGGTGCTTTGGTGTGTGCGCAATTCTACTCAAAGTGAATCGATCGACCCGCAATAGGCTGGAATGTCCAGCCGGTGACGGAGAATCTCATGAATCCAGTTTTGAAAAGGTCTCGGCGACCCTTCGGAGTATGTAGCAGCGCGCTGCTCATCCTTGGGGGAGTTCTCATCGCAATCCCCACCCCCACGGCGTACGCCGACGGGCAGCAGCCGCTCCCGCCCCTGACCTGTACGCCTATGAGCGGCCCCAGTTACGACCTGGGCGGACCGGGAAAGATCAAGCAGGTCAGTACGGTCGGCGACACCTGGGCAGGTCACCCCGTCACCCAAAGTCTTCTGACCTCCGGGAAGGTCCAGTACGTCGCATACTATGACGAGGATCGCCGGATGACCGTCGGAAAGCGCACCCTGCCCCGCGGTGACTGGCACTACAAGAAACTCGATTCGAAACTCGGATGGGACTCGCACAACTACGTCACGCTAGCCGTCGATGCAAAGGGAAATCTCCATGTGTCCGGAAACATGCACGTGGTGCCCATGGAGTTCTACTCCACAACAAATCCCGGTGATATCTCGACCCTGCGTCGGGTACCCACTCTCGTCGACTCGAGTCTTGAGCAAAAGGTCACATATCCCAGCTTTATCAAGGGACCGAACGGCGAGCTGATCTTCAGCTTCCGTAATGGGTCGAGCGGCCGGGGCGACACGATCTTCTACAAGCTCGACTCTTCCACAGGGAAATGGAGCAAACTTCTCGACACCCCGCTCTTCGCTGGCGGCGATACAGCTAGCGCGTACTACGAGGGGCCGCAGCTCGGTCCGGACGGCTACTTCCACATCGCCTACGTCTGGCGGATGGGGTCTACGGACGCCAGCACCAATAGCCGACTCTCGTACATGAAGAGCAAGGACCTGGTGCACTGGGAAACGAGCAACGGCAGGCCCCTGCAACTGCCGCTGACCCATGGGAATGGAGAAGTGGTGGACGACATCCCCACGTCTGGGGGCGTTCTGAACAACCAAACGAAGCTCGGATTCGACAACCAGGGGCGAGTGACCATCACGTACTACAAGTACGCCGCCGATGGCTCGACGCAGATGTTCGTTACCCGGCCTGACGGTAAGGGCGGGTGGACGTCCACGCAGGTCAGCAAGTGGGCGGGACGATTCGATATCGGTGGTTCCGGAACGCTGGCCGTTCCGATCACGGTGAAGGGGGTTGTCCCGCTCGGGGACAACGCGCTCCGCCTCGACTACACATGCAATGACGACCACAAGTCGATGATTCTCGACGACTCCCTCAATCCGATCGCCGAGGTGCCCACCCCGCGCTATCCCGCCGGGTTCCTGACTCCGGAGTCCGACTTCCCCGGCATACAGGTTTTTGCTTCTGCTGATCTGGCCGGGCCTCAGAAGAAGGGCAAGTACGTGCTGAGGTGGGAGGCGATGCCTTCGAACAACGACCAGCCGCGCCCCGAATGGCCGACTGCCGGCAAGCTCCGCGTCTACTACATCAAGGCTGACTCGCGGTAGTGACCTGCTGGTGAAGAGCCGAGCTGAGGGGGCCTCCAGACCTCACGCAGGTGACGCGCCCTCAGCTGCAAGCACAAAGCAAACGACGGTAGTACGAGCGATCAGGAGGAACACCATGGCACGTCGAATCGCCATTATGGCCATCATTGGCGCCCTGGGATTAGCGCTACTCGCACCGCCGGCGGCTGGCACGGAAACGGCAAGCACGCCGGCATCCGGAGATGCGACGATCAGCGGAGTAGCCGGCGGCTCAACCATCGTCATCAAGACATCCAGCCAGTTCGCAGGAGCCGTCAGCTATCTGTCCTGGAACGGGAAGCCACCCGACGCACCCAGCACCCCGCCCAGACACTGGCCATCGCCCCGCACTGGCGCACCGGGCCGATCAACCCACCGACCAAAGTCCCCCGAAGCTGGAACCAAGTTCCTTAAGTCACTGGTATTGAGGCTAGCCCGCTGGGGGTGGTATGGCTTGCTCAGGTCAGGCGGTTCGGGGGACTCCGGCGATGGCGTCCAGGCGCAGTGGCCTGCCGGAATTCTGCATCTCGTGCATAGTCGGGCAGATCCACCCTCCCTCGAGGTGCTCGTTCCATGCGTAGATGAGGACGGCATTCGCGGGAACATTCGCCGAGTGGGAATTGGTCCAACTGATCGCGTCCCCGAGGTGATTTGCGATGTCCGTCGGCGTCGCCTGCTGGGTCCACTGGTCCTTGAGGCCCAGGTAATCGTCGGAAGGCTGGACCCCCCACGGCACCGGGTACTCGTACATCGGCCGCGGGTCCCAACCGGTTGACACTGTCGGAATGACCTGCCCGGCCGCACCTGCGTAATCGGACCACAAACTCGTCTCAAGACTGGTGAGTGACGAATACGGTGCCCCGTTGGTCTGTCCCGTCGCATAGCGGCTCACCGCATCGGCCCCAACTGTAGCCTTCACGTCTGCCACGCCCTGCGCGGTCCATCCCATGACCACGATGTAGGGATTGGGCAACCCTGCGCTGGTCGCCTTCGACCGCATTTTGGCGACCTTTTCAGCGGTTGCATTGTTCAAGAAGTAGACGAGCGGGCGACCGTCAAGGACCTTCTGGTAGTTCGACTCGCCGAACCGCGCCACAAGCTCCGTTAGATTCGCGTCGTACTGCGCCATGAAGTTCCCGTCCAGAATGGCGCACCAATTGACCTGGTTCTTCAGTTTGCTGGACAGGTACAACTCTCGAGCCCGCGCCAACGGCTGCTGCGGGTAGTAGTCGAAGGCCCAGTAGTCGATCCCGGCCGCGGCTGCGTACCGGATTTCCTGGTCCATGACCTCCTGACTGGTTCCCTCGCAGTTGACAGACTCGGTCACCACGACGTTGACGTTGTCGACATACAGATCAGAGGTCTGGGTCGGATTGGTCTGGAAGTGCAGCTTGTCGAATGAGGCGGGGGAGCCGAGCAGCGGGACGTGGTGAGCCTTGCGCACCCCGCCGACGAAGATGTCCACCCACGGCGTAGCGCTCTGGGGCGGCGTCGGATCGACGGTGACCTTGATCGAGTACCAGGTGTCGTCTGCGATGGTCTGGAGGACCTGCCATGTGCCGGAGGGCGTGCGGTACGCGAGTTGCTTGCCAGTGGCATCCCGTTGGGTGGCGATGTCGACGACGGTAGTCGATCCGCCTGTGACCAGCGCTCGTGACCAGCCGCCGGCGGCCGTCTCCTTCCAGTCCCACCGCAGGGTGATGGCCCTGTTCTGGGCGGCAAATGCGCGCGCCATCGTCGCCGTCCCCGTGGCGGAGGTGTCGTGCAGATGAACGCTCTTTCCCTCGCGATCGGGCCCTTGCACGACCGTCACGCTGGTGCCGGTGCCCGCCGAAACGGTCCAGCCGGACGGGGCAGCACCCGTCGTCTCCGTGTCGAATCCTTGGTCGAGCAGGACTGGGTTGGGCACAGTGATCTTGGAGAAGAACGGCATCCGGAAGCGGAACTTCTCGGGAGACAGAATGCGGTTGGTGCCCATTCCATGCATGGTCTGCCCGCCCGCGTAGGCATCCCAGCGAATCGCTCCGACCAGCGTTCGCCCGGCACGGGATCGCGGCTTACCGGCCGCTGCGGCTACCGGCACGCCTGAGAGCCCCAGCGCGGCACCACCGGTCACCGCAACTGCTGCCTTGAGCAGATCTCTACGACTCGCGCCGCCACCCGAAGAAGAATCCGACCTGCGAGCAACCATAGCTAACCTCCACGAATCGACTCGGTTTTCACTCTGATCACAGAACGGGCCCACGGCCACGCTGCACGACATCGCGGCGCCCGTTAAGACCGCGGGAATTTCGTGTTACGGACCTTAGTCGCGCGCAATTGTCGTCGCTGGCACGAGGTTGGGAAATTATTGGACGATGTTGACCGATCCGCAATCAGGAAGCCGCAGCCCTGTGAGCTCAATGCGCAAGGGGCGCTCCAGCATTCAGGGTGGTCGGCGCGCGGCATCACGGAGCGCGGTGTGAAGAACGCGGCGTACACCTTCCTGGGCTATCAGGCGCCAGCATCCCGCGGCCCCGTGAATTGAGTTGCACGAACAGTCCGATATCAACCGTGTGATATCCACGAGAAGATGTGGACGGTCGCAGGCCGTTGCACAGTCAGTTGCTGGCCTGTACAGCGCAACATCGGAGCCCGGCGTCAGTACCGGACGAGTTGCTCGATGGAATCAACGATGCGGTTCACGTCCGGCAAGTGGGCTTCTTCCAGGATGCCGGAGTACGGAACCGGTGTGGGGTCGCCGGCCAGCAGCACGGGGGGTGCGTCGAACAGTTCGAAGTGCTGAGTCGTGAGGGTGGAAATCAGTGAGGCGCCCCAGCTGCCGCCGGGCGGGCCCTCCTGGACGACCATCAGCCGCGACGTCTTGCGCAGTGACGTCGTCACCGTCTCGAAGTCGAACGGCACGAGCGTGCGAGGATCGATGATCTCAACGGACACGCCTCGTGCGTACAGAACGCGGGCGGCCTCTTCGGCACGGTGACGCATCTGCTGAGTCGCGACCAGTGTGAGGTCGGTGCCTTCGCGTACGACATCGGCGACGCCGAGGGGGACGAGGAAGGCGTCATCGGGTTCGGCGGGGACCTCGCCCTTGATGGCGAACAGGTTCTTGTGCTCGAAGACCAGCACCGGATCGTCGTCACGGATCGCGGAGCGCAGTAGCCCGTACAGGTCGGGGACCGTGCCGGGCACCACGATCTTCAGGCCGGGCACGTTGAGGAACCAGTTCTCCGCCGCTTGCGAGTGCTGTGGGCCGAAGCCGGAGCCGGCCCCGTTGCACATCCTGACCGTGACGGGCGTTCTGGCCTGTCCGCCTGTGGTGTAGCGGTACTTGGCGAGGGTGTTGACCAGCTGGTCGAAGCAGACTCCCGCGAAGTCGGCGAACATGATCTCGGCGACGGGCCGCAGGCCCATCAGGGAGGCTCCGACGGCGGTGCCGATGATTGCCTGTTCTGAGATCGGTGTGTCGCGAACGCGGTCACCGAAGAGTTCTTTGAGTCCCGTCGTCGTCTTGAAAGCTCCGCCGGCTACTCCGACGTCCTCACCCAGGAAGACCACGGTGGGGTCGTGTTCGAGTTCGTCGGCGAGGGCTCGTGCGATCACCTTGCGGTAGTTCAGCTGCACGAGTTGTGGGGTAGTGAGGGTGTCGGTCATCGGGGCGTCCAGACGTCGTCGAAGCGGGCTTCCGGGGCAGGGTCTTTCCACGACAGGGCTGTTTCGGCGGCCTCTTGTACGGCCGTTGCGGCACGGTCGCGGACGGCGTCGAGTTCGTCCTGGTGTACGCCGAGTGCACGGGCTCGTTCTTCGGCGAGGAGCAGGGGGTCGCGTGCCAGCCACGCGTCCAGTTCGCCCTCGGGACGGTAGACGGCGGGATCGGCCCGGGAGTGGCCCGACTGGCGGTAGGTCATGGCCTCCAGCAGGGTCGGGCCGTATCCGTCGCGGGCCCTTTGCACGGCGGTGCGGGCCGCCTCGCGCACGGCCACTACGTCGTTCCCGTCGATGCGCAGTCCGGGCATGCCGTAGGCGGCGCCGCGCTCGGCGAGGTCGGTGTTGGCCGTCGTGGTGGCGATGGGGGAGTACTCGCCGTAGAGGTTGTTCTCGATGACGAAGATCACCGGGAGCTTCCACACACCTGCGAGGTTGAGCGTCTCGTGGAAGGTGCCGATGTTCACGGCGCCGTCGCCGAAGAAGGAGACGCTGACCGCGCCGGTTCTCAGGAGTTGAGCGGCCCAGGCCGCGCCGGTGTTGATCGGCAGGTGTGCGCCCACGATGGCGAAGGAGCCCAGTGCTCCCACGCTGAAGTCCGTGAGGTGCATGGAGCCGCCCTTGCCGCCGCACAGGCCGTCCGCTTTGCCGAGGATCTCGCCGAAGGCGCGGTCGAGGGGCGCGCCTTGGGCCAGGACGGTGCCGTGTCCGCGGTAGGTGCAGGTAGTGGTGTCACCGGATCGCAGCGCTGCGGTGATGCCGACGGAGACTGCCTCCTGCCCCTGGTAGAGGTGGGTGCTGCCGCGGACGAGCGAGCGGGAGAACCAGTCCTTGACCGTGTCCTCGAAGAAGCGGATCTCGTGCATGCGTCGCAGCAGGCCGAGGAGGTCGGCTTCGCTCACCGTGCTGGGTGGTGCGGTTGTCACGTGGGTACTCCTCACGTCGTGCGGGCTCATGAGCGCGGGGGAGCGCAGCTGGCCGCCGGGTGGAAGACAGCGGGCAGGGTGGTCGTGTCGGGTTCCGCGCCGCCCAGACGGTCGAGCAGGAGCCGTGCCGCGACCGTTCCCATCTCGTACGGGTCGCGGCGGATGGTGGCCAGGGCGGGGGTGAAGAACTGGGCCAGGGGGACGTCGTCGCAGGTGACCAGGGAGAGTTCACGGGGAATGGCGACCTTGCGTCCGGTGAGTTCGCCGATGACGCCCACCAGGATCTGGTTGCCGCCCGCGATCAGGGCGGTCGGCGGTCGGCGGCTGTCCAGAAGTTCCCGAGTGGCGGCCCGGCCGTGTGCTTCGGTGAAGGCGCCGGGCCGCACCTGTGCGACGACACCGGGATACTGCTCGACCGCCTCCTCGAGCGCGTTGATGCGTTCGCGGGTGGGGCGCACGTGGGGCGATCCGGCGATGAGGGTGATGCGTTGATGCCCGAGCTCCACGAGGTGGGCCACAGCCTGGGTGATGCCGGCACGGTGGTCGGAGAACACGGCACTGGCGCCGCTGGAGGCGGGCAGTTCGCGGTCGATGAGGACCGCAGGCGCTTCGATGCGGGCGAGGGCTTCGATGGTCTCGTCGCTGGTCTCGTCGGACAGGGACAGCAGCAGGCCGTCGACGCGCCGTTGCTGGAGCAGTCCGATGTTGGCCGCGTCCAGGGTGGGGTCGTTGACCGAGTTGGTCAGGAGCATCGTGTAGCCCGCCTCGCGCAGCGCGACCTCTGCGCCGAGGGTGATCTGGGCGAGCAGCGGGTTGGAGATGTCTCCCACGACGAATCCGATGGTGCGGGTGGCGCCGCGGCGCAGCATCTGCGCCAGCATGTTCGGCTGGTAGCCGAGTTCCTCGACAGCGGCCATGACCCGATTCCGCATGGCCTCGCTGACGTCCGCGTGCCCGGACAGGACACGGGACACCGAGGACACGGCAACGCCCGCGCGCTCGGCGACCTGGGCCATGCCGGTGCTGTTCGCGGTGGTCGGCGGGGGATTCTTCACTCGGCGTGCGCGGCCCTTGGGCTGAGGAGAGGTGCCGTTGCCGGCTGCTTGGGCGCTCATTAGAGGACCATCCTTTCTGCAGCCCTCACGAGTAGGGTTGTGACCTCTCGGTCCCGGTGGGTGCATGGCCAAGGGTGCGAGCCGT
>NZ_JBSGBN010000135.1:0-25114 GCF_053601275.1 Streptomyces sp. NPDC004752
CGGGCCGCGGCGAGCGCGGCGGAGCGGTCGGCGAGCCGGTCGGGCTCGGCGTCGGCCGGGGTCCAGGGGAGGCCGGCGGTGTGGGCGTGGTCGGCGACGGTGGCGGCATCGCGGGAGACGGCGGCGTCGAGTTCGGCGGCGAGCCGCGCGGCGTGTTCGGCCTCGGCGCGGGCACGGCCGGTGGCTGCCGTACGGCGCTCCCGCTCGGCGGTCGCCTGCCGGGCGGTCTGCTCGCAGGTACGCACCAGGCGTTCCAGGTCGGCCAGTTGCTCGACGGCCTGGTAGGCGGCGGAGGAGCGCAGCTGGTCCAGGCGGGCACGCTGGGCGGCGAGCGAGGCGTCGGCCGACTCGGCGCGCGTCTCGGCGGCGGCCTGCGCCTCGCGGGCCGCCGTCAGGTTCGCCGCGGCGGTGCTCAGGGCGGCGGCGCGTTCGGCGGTCTCGGCACGGCGGGCGGTGAGCCGGTCGGCGGCGGTGCGGGCGTGGACCCGCAGATAGGTGGAGTAGCTCGCGAGGAAGGCGCGGGTGGCGTCGTCGGCGGCGGCCAGGCCCTCCAGGGTGCGCTGCACGGACTCCATGTCGTCGAAGGAGCGGGCCGCCTCGGCGATCAGGTCGTCGTCGAGCGGGCGCAGGCCCGCGGTGAGGGTGTCGGAGAGCTTGGCCGGGTCGAGGTTCTTGGCGAGCTGCGGGCGGCGCAACGTGAGGATCAGGGTGAGCAGTTGCTCGTACCGCTCCCGGCCGAGGCCGAACAGGCGCTGGTCGACGGCGGCACGGTAGTCGGCCGTGGAGGCGATCAGCTCGCGTCCCAGCTCGGCGGCGAGCTGCTTCCTCGTCATCGGCCGGTCGTCGTGGGTGAGGAGGGAGAAGTCCTCGCCCACACGGCCTTCGGCGACGAAGTGCCACCGGGCGGGTGTGTCCCGGTGCCGCTGGGCGTGCAGCCCGATGCCGCAGGTGACGGCCTCCCCGGTCTCCCGGTGGGTGAACTCCATCCAGACGTAGCCGAGCGCGCTGTCCTGCCCGCGGAAGAGCAGGTTGGACTTCATCGTGCGGTCCTCGGCGGCGAACGGGTTGAGCCGCTTGGGGTCGATACGGCCGTCCAGGACGAAGGGGAAGAGGACTTCGAGGGCCTTGGTCTTGCCCGAGCCGTTGGGCCCACGCAGCACCAGCCAGCCGCCCGCGAAGGAGAACTCCTCGTCCCGGTAGTCCCACAGGTTGATGATCCCGGCGCGGGTGGGGACGTAGCGGGCTGCCGGTGTGGGAGCGGGAGTGCTCACGGAGTCGGGTCCTTGGCGGTTTCGTCGTCGAACAGAGCGGTCTGGGCGGGTGGTTGGGGGGCCGTACGGGTCTTCACCCGGGCGGTGACCCCTCGATAACGGGCGAGCAGAGGCAGCGCGAGGGCCCCGCCGTCGACCCGGACGATCAGCGACATGGCGGCCAGCAGGTCGAGAGCCTGGCCGAGCAGCCGGTCCGGGTCGCCGCGCAGATCGGCGGCGAAGCCCGCGCCGTACTCGCCGATGATCTCCTTGAGCCTGCCCCGGAGCCAGGAGTCCGTGACGAAGGGGTACCGGGTCTCGCCCGGCTCGTGATCCGCGTCGGCGACCGTCTCGTACGCCGACTCCTCATCGGGCTCGGCGAGTTCGGTGAGTTCGGCGACCGTCCCACGCGACGGCAGCGCGCCGTCGATACGCCGGGCGCGGGCCGCGAGGCGTTCGGCGGCGGTGGGCGCGGGCAGCAGTTCAAGGGCGTGCCGTCCGGAGCGCTGGACTGCGGCACTGATCCGGGCGGCGAGGAGCAGCGCGGCCTGCGCGACGGTTCCGCCGCCGGGGAAGCGGAGGTCGGACAGCCTGCCGGAGGTGTCGACGAGCGCCACGCCCTCGGCCCGCCGCTCCACCGTCAGCCCGGTCAGCCGCTCCAGGTCCTCGGCGAGGGCGGGGGCCCGCAGCTGGCCCAGGAGTTCGGCATCGGCGTCGGCGTAGTACGCGACCGGGTTCTCCAGCACAAGGCGGCGGGCCCGGCGTGCCTGGTCACGGCGCTGGGCGGCGCGGCCCGCGGACAGACCCAGCGCGCCGGAGGAGTCGAGGAGCGAGGTGACCGAGGTCAGGTGCTGGAGCACGCGGGTCGGGTGGTGGACGGCGAGGAGGATCTCACGGTCGATGTCGTACAGGGCCTCGGCACGCTCGGGATCGCCGGCCCAGGCGGTGGCGGAACCGTCGGCGAGAGTGAGCGCGCCGCGTTCGGTGAGCCAGGTGACGGCGTCGACGAAGGCGTCCCGGTCGGGTTTGCGGGCGGTGTCGAGGCCGAGCCCGTCGATGCGTACGGCGTCGGCGGCGACCGCGTCGGCCAGTTCGCCCAGCGCCACCTGGGCGCCGTGGCGGCCGAGGGCCGCGAGAGTGAGGACGAGGTAGGCGTAGCGGCGGCGGTCGAAAGGGCGTCCCGCGCGGGTGAGGGCCGGGCGGGTGGCATCCAGGCCGTCCTGGGCGCGCTGGAGGCGGGCGGTGTCGGCGGTGGTCACGAGCCGGTGGCCGAGCACGTCCATCAGGTCGGTGCGCAGCTGATCGGCCCAGCGGCGCACGGTCGACAGCGCCGCCCTGTCCGGGTACCCGGACGTGACCAGCGGGTGCCGCAGTACGAGCCGTACCGCCTTCTGGTAGTCGGCGAGTTCGAGCGGGGAGACGCCCTCGGCAACACGGCTCATACGACGGCCTCGCTCATGGGGTGACCTCCAGGCGCAGCCCGTCGAGATGGAGACGACCGCGCACGGTGTCGACGGTGGTGGAGCTCTCGGCGGGGGTGAGGGTGAGCCGCACCCCATGGGCAGAGCCGGAGGCGGCGGTGACACGGCGGCTGGCGGGGACGCGGGCGGCGAGCGTCACGTCCAGCAGAGCGAGCAGGGCCCGCGTCTCCGGCTCGTCGAGCGTCCGGCCGTACACGCCGTCCGACGCGAGGGAGTTCGCGGCACTGCGACGCTCGGCCTGTTCCTTGAGCTGCTCGGCACGCAGCAGGGCCCGCCGGTCGTCGTCGCGTTCGATGCGGCCGGGACCGTGCAGGGCGGGGGTTCGGCCGGACTGGACCAGGGTGCGGGCGAGTTCGACCGGCTCGGCCTCCCACCACGACGTACGGGACGGGATCCGCTCGGGGTCGGCGTACGGGACGGCGATGTGGCGGGGCGCGCCCAGCCCGAAGACCGCCTGGAACAGGGCGTGCGCGTCCTCGTCGCTCTCGCAGGAGGTGAACCACTGGGCGAGATGGCGCAGTTGGCTCTCCCGGCTCACCCCGCCCCGGCGGGCCTCGGTGACCCGGCGCAGCAGGGCGAGGACGGAGCGGATCGCGGTGACGGTGGCGTCCTGCAACCGCTCGGTCTCGCTGTGCTCACGCTCCGCGAACCAGTGGACGATGCCGTCCCACCGGTACCGCCAGTCCGCGAGGCGCTCGGCGGGGCTGCGGAAGAGCCGCTCGTCGGCCTCGGCCGCGTACTCGATCATGCGGTCCACACCAGTGGCCGCGGCCTTCTCGACCGCCTCGGCCAACAGCGGTGCGTAGCGCCCGAGTTCGGCCGTGAACTCCCGCATGTGCGCGAGGAGGGTGTCCTTGTGGGCGAGGAACACCTCGGGCCGAGTGTCGTTGGTGCGCGCCAGGTCGCCCAGCATGAGGTAGAAACGGGCGGCACGCTGCGCCATCTCGTTCAGCACCGAGTCGAGCCGGCCGAGCTTGCGGTACACCTCCTCGCCGTCGCCGACCGTGTTCGCCTCGGCCAACGCGCGCAGGTCGCCGAGGATGTCGGGGAAGACGAGACGGGAGAGCTGGGCGTCCTCCAGACTCGCCCCGAGCACGTCCTCCACGGCCCGGTACGCCCGGTACCCGGCCTGCGTGAACTGGTACACGTAGTGCCGGTTGCGGTACTCGGCCAGGTTCGCGGCGCGCGTCCCGTCGTACGACCGGTCCAGGACCTGCCACTCCGCGAGCGCGTCGAGCAACGGCTGAACGCCGGCTGTACCGCCGACGGCGCCCGCGGCGGGATGGTCGGCGGCGAGCCGCTCCAGCAGCCCCACCACGTCCGAGGCATGCAGCAGTACCTGGTAGTTGGCGCGTCCGCGGTCGAAGGCCCGCAGCAGCCACAGGTACTCGTGCCGCTTCTCGCCAGCGGCGAAGTGGAACAGCCGCAGCCGGTCGTCGAGGGAGAACGCGTCGATACCGAACGCGCCCTCGTCGACGGAGTCCGGGACGTCGAACTCGTCAATCACGGAACTGTGGGCTTCCCTTCTCCCCTGTTTCGGCCGATACACGTCCGGCCGGACGTGTACCACCGGATCCACACCAGTCTGCCGCACCCCGATCGGTGCGTGTGAGCCGCTCCTCGGCCCATGCCACTTGTGCTACTGTGCGCCCGTTTCACGCTCCCTGCCGGGCGGTGGTCGCAGTAGGGAACCGCCCTGCGGCCGGCTCAGCGGCGGATCGCCGCGTACGCCCCGAGCCACCCCGTCCCCAGCCGGTCACCGCCCCTGGTGAAGACGGCCGCCCCACTGCTGCCGGCCGAGTTGTCCGACGGATCGTCGGGCGGCAGGAGCAGGGTGGTCGCCTCGCCGTCGCCGCTGTGCAGGGTGGTGGTCGCGCCGTTCCACAACCGGATCACCGAGCCCGGCGGGGCCGCCACCCGGAACCTGTCCTCCCGCAGGTCCAGGCGGACGCCGGTGGCACGCTCCGCGAGCAGCGCGCGGTAACGGTCCGGGGGCAAGGCGCAGTCGTTCGGCGGTGTCGTCCCACTCCAGTCGGGGGCGTCGACGCCGCGGGCGCGGGCCGCGCGCCACATCCGGGGAACGAGATCGGGCGCGAGCGGGGCGGTGGCCATCCGCTCGCACATCCACAGCAGCCGTCCGGCCCCGCGGCCGGGCCCCAGTGCGCGCCACCGGATGCGCTGGGCCAGGTCACCGGCGACGACGGCCGCCCACGGGTGGACCGTGCCGATCGGGCCCTGCGCGCCAAGCCAGGCCAGGGGTGCCGCCGCACCACCTCGGCCACGGACCCCTCCGCACCCGTCCCCGACTGTGCCGGGACACCCTCGTCCGTCACTCCGTCCACGCCGCGCATACCCGCGACTGTGACATGTCGTGATCCACACCCGCCGGCGGTTCCCACGTCTTCCACCACTACCTATGGGTCCCACTACCATGGGCGCGGCCTACGCTCAACCGGCCAGGGGAGTCACGGCCTCGCGACGCGGACGCCTACCGACGGCGCCTTGTCGAGCGGCCACGACAGCACGGCGCCCTGACCGGTATCCGCCGAGCCCACGTCATCCCGCACCGTGCACCAACGCCGCAAAGATGGGCCCCGGCAGGTTCGGCCGTCACGGCTGTTGTCGTAGGTCGCGAGGTCCAGGGCCGACGGAGCCGAGGCCGCCAAGACGGTCGCCGGCGCGGTCGACGCGGCCGGTCACGCGTACACGACCGCGCAGGCGGCCGAGGACGCCGGAGCCTCCGCGCAGCAGGTCGCGGCACCGGCCGACGACGCGATCCAGCTCGGTTCGCCCTACGGGGACGGCCGATAGTGAAGCAGCGCGTCGTCGCCCACGCCCCCGGAAAACCCGGCCGGCCGCGCGATTGTCCGGATGGCACAACTCCCATGCGGAAACCGCGAGGCTGACCGAGGAGTCATCCGCACGACCTCTGCACGCCTGGCCACCAAATGGCCACCAGCTCGAACCGGACGGGACCGGGAAATCGACAGCCATGAACAAATGCCGAGGTCACAGCCCCGCGATCCGCTACCGACACTGGCCGTCAACCTCAGACCTACGCATTGCGATGCACAGACCGCACGCACCCGATTAGCCCGAATTCCAAGGTCAGCCAATACAATAAGCTCCAGGTCAGAGGACTGGCCTGAGGTTCACCATGGAGCCGCTTTCGGGATTCGAACCCGAGACCTACGCATTACGAGACCGTGAGGGATCGTGTTGCGTGGTGCCCGGTCGTGCTGCTGAGTGACGTTTTTCCTGATCAGACCATGTGCGGATGGTTGGTCTGTGCCACCTCGTTTTACGTGGTCCAAAGGCGTCCGACCACCGGCTGGCCACCGAGACGGGCGCCGCCGACAGCAAAGAACCGGATCACCTGGGTTGTCGGCCTCCCACAGACCCTCCTGCCAGCGTCACCGAGACAGCCTCATCGTCGTACGAGGGTACCGATAGCCGCAAGGAAAACATCACGCCTCAAGCAGGGCGCCGATGTCATCATGCGCTGGTGGCGCCGCTACGACTAGGACTTGCATAACCCTGTCGCCGAGACGGTCAACATCCCTGCGTTCGAAGCCGCCTGCTCCTTGACCTCGTCCGGCACGGCCCTGACGGACCACTCCCCCAGATTGAGGAAGGCGGCGAACGCAGGACTCATCTCCATCAGATCGCCATCAAGATGCCAACCCCGTTCCTCCAGAAGACCGACACTCCGCCGCAGTTCCTCTTTGCCCGGGATCAACCTGATGCCCGATTCTTCGTTTCGTGCGGGACGAGCGGGCAGGTCGTGGCGACGTCGGTCGGCTACGGCCGAGGCCGGGTGGACAAGCCTGGCTCGGTCTCGGTCATGCTCCCGCGGCCGGCCGGCCAGCCGCTTGAGCTTGAGGCGGACGTTGTCGATGTTGTTGGGTGCGACCGCCAGGTCCAGGCCTCGCACACCTGTCGGGCCCGCAGCGGGTGGTCGGCCGCGGTGAACACCGCCATGATCTGCTGGTAGGCCGGATGGTCCGGCAGTTTCGGTGTCGGCGGCGCGGGCGGCCCGGGGTCGGGCAGCTCCAGCAGTGTCTTGCGGGTGATCCGGACTTCTTCGTCGGCCCGGCCGGGTTCGTCGAGCTGTGCGGTCAGAACACCCGGGCCCAGATCGCCCTGATGCGAGCCGACCCGCAGACGAGGGCGCTGTGGGAGATGCTCTCCGACCTGATGGACCTTGACGACGCCCACCGGTACGTCGCCGACATGCTCGCCGGCGTGGACGTCCGGTACGACCTGGGCGACGACGACCACCGGCTCGTCGGCACCCTGTGCCCGGACATGAAGTTGACGCTGGTGCGGCCCGCCCCGGACGTCGTCACCGCGGTGACCCGGTCGGCGGACCTGCTGCGTGAGGGGCGTGGGCTCGTGCTCGACCTCGTCGACCGCGCGGAGGTCCGCGACGCCGCGGCCGCGTGGACCGGACGGGCCGACACCGTCACCGCCCGCGCGGACCGGGTGGACGTCGACGCGTTGCTCATCCGGCCCGACGGCTGTGTCGCCCGGGCCTTGCCCACCGGGCAGGACCTCGACGCCACCACGCTGGTGCGTGCGCTGGGCACATGGTTCGGCCAACCGGCCTGAGCAGCGTATTAACAGTCGTCTCAGGCTCGCTCGCTACGAAGTAGGCGTCCAGACAAGCGATGCAACCCGTATGTAGGAGGCTAGTGATGGCAGTCGACGCAGCGCCGTCCGGGGAAGCGCCGGCCGGTCGGTTGGCAGGCCGGTGGATGCCGTGGTTAGTGATTGGCTTGTGGCTGGTGCTGGCGGCGGGCATGGTGCCGCTGAGCGGAAAGTTGAGCTCGGTCACCACCGACAGCGCCGTGGACACCCTGCCGGCCAGTGCCGAGTCCACCAAGGTGGCGGTGCTGGACGACAGTCTCCCCGGCGGTGACAACAACACGTTCGTCTTCGTGTACCACCGCGCCGGCGGTATGACCGACGCCGACCGCGCGACGGTCGAGCGCCACTACAACACCCTTGCCAAGCGGTACCCGCCGAAGGCGACGGCGGCGGCCGGCGAGGACGACGAGGGCTCACCGACGAGCCCCTCCACCGACCGCAAGGCGATGATGTTCACCCTCGAGGTGAGCACGGCCTACGGCGCACCGGAGGACCTCGTCGGCCCGTTGCGTGACGCCGCGAAGGACCGCCCGTCCGGCCTGGAACTCGACGTGACCGGCCCGGCCGCGATCGACGGCGACATGGATGCCGTCTTCGACGGCATCGACGTGCAGGTCCTCCTCACCACCATCGTCGTCGTCACGCTCCTGCTCATCCTCACCTACCGCAGCCCGGTGTTGTGGATCATCCCGCTGGTGGCCGTCGGCGCGGCCGCACTGACCGCGATGGGGACCGTCTACCTGCTCGTCAAGGGCTTCGGCATCGTGGTCAACGACCAGAACTCGGCGCTGCTGACGATCCTGGTGTTCGGCGTCGGCACGGACTACGCGCTGTTGCTCATCGCTCGATACCGGGAGGCACTGCACCACCATGAGAACGTCCGGGTCGCGATGGTCCACGCGCTGCGCGGCGCGGCGCCGGCCATCGTCGCGTCCGCGGCCACCGTGGTCGCCGGCCTGCTCTGCCTGCTCGTCGCGGACCTGAACAGCACCAGCGGGTTGGGCCCGATCGGTGCGGCCGGCATCCTGTGCGCGCTGGTGGCCATGCTGACGCTGTTCCCGGCGGTGCTCGTGGTGCTCGGCAGGCGGATCTTCTGGCCGGCCATCCCGCGGTTCAACGCGGCCGTGGCGGAGAAGCCGGGGCTGTGGGGACGGCTCGGCACCGCCATCGGCCGCCGCCGGTGGGTGGCGACGCTCGGCTCGCTCGGAGTCCTCGGCGTGCTCGCCCTCGGGCTAACGGGCAACACCGGCGCCCTGCGGGAGCAGGACCAGTTCCTGTCCGCGCCCGAGTCGGTCACCGGCTTCACCGTTCTCCGCCGGCACTTCCCGGAGCTCGGCGGCCAGCCAATGACGATCTTCACGCGGCCGGCGCACCAGGAGCGGGTGCTCGACATCGTCAAGGACACGCGCGGTGTGGCCCTGGCCATCCCGGAGCAGACCAGCGGTGGCTGGGCCAACATCTCCGTGTTCCCGAAGGACGCGCCGGACACCGTCGCCGAGTACGACACGATCAAGCGGGTGCGCACCGCCGTGCACGCGGTGAGCGGGGCGGAGGCGATCGTCGGCGGGCCGAGTGCGGAGAACCTCGACACCGAGGTGACCACCAGCCGCGACGAGAAGCTGGTGATCCCGCTGGTGCTCGCTGTCGTCCTGATCGTCCTCGGGCTGCTGCTGCGCGCGATCCTGGCCCCACTGGTCCTGATGGCCACCGTGATCGTCTCATTCGCCGCAGCCTTCGGCGGCAGCGTGTTCGTCTTCGACACGATCCTCGGGTTCAAGGGTGTCGACTACTCGGTGCCGCTGCTGGCATTCCTGTTCCTGGTGGCGCTCGGCGTCGACTACAACATCTTCCTGACCAGCCGGGCCCGGGAGGAGACCGTGCGTCTCGGCACCAGAGAGGGCATGCTCAAAGCCCTCTCGGCCACCGGTGGCGTCATCACCTCGGCAGGCCTGGTCCTGGCGGCCACGTTCGCGGTCCTCGCCACACTTCCGCTGGTGATGCTGATCGAGGTCGGGTTCCTGGTCGCCTTCGGCGTGCTGCTCGACGCCCTGCTGGTGCGGTCGGTCCTGGTGCCCGCCCTCACCTTGCTGATCGGCCGGCGGATCTGGTGGCCGAGCCGGCTGTCCCGGCCGGCGGCGGAGCTGCCGGACGGTCAACAGCCGCTCGCCGACGACGAGGAGCCCGCGCTGCAACGGTGAGCGCGGCGGCACGGACGAGATCCGGGACGGGGCCCCAGGCCCGTCCCGGATTTTTTTCATGGGCCCGACGGTCGCCGCCCTTCGGTCCTACGCCACGCGCCGGGGCTGGGGCCGGCGCACCCCGGTGTCCTGCCCCAGGGGAGGGCCGCTTGTCCTGCGCCGTGCTGCCGGGGCTGGGGTCGGCGCATCGTGGTGTCCTGCCCCGACAGTGAGCCGCGCGGGGCCATGCCCGGGGGCCGCCATCCCTTGTCCCGCGCCGCGCCGCCAGGGCGGGTCAGCGCACCGCGGTGTCATCCGCGGCGGTGAGCCGCGCGATCGGCGCGGCCGGAAGGTCGACCCGAAGCAGCGCGCCACCGCGTGCGGAGCGGGCTACGGTGGCCCGGCCGCCGTGGGCGTCGACGACCCGCTGCACGATCGACAGCCCCAGACCGGATCCCGGCAACGCCCGGGCGCTGTCGGCACGGTAGAACCGGTCGAACACCCGCGGTACGTCGGCGGCGTCGATGCCCGGCCCGGCGTCGTCGACCTCGAGCACCGCCGACGAGCCCTCGGCCCGGAGCCGGATCTGGACCGGCTGGTCCTCGGGGGACCACTTGCCGGCGTTGTCGATGAGGTTGAGCACCGCCCGCTCGAGCGCGGCGGGACGCCCGCTCACCGACACGGAGGCCACGTCGAGCGCGACCTCGATGCCGGGCACGCGGGAACGCGCCCGGGTCGCGGCGGCCACCACCACATCGGCGAGGTCGAGCAGCTCGGTGTTCTCGTCGCTCACGTCACCGCGCGCCAGGTCGGTCAGCTCGGCGGCAAGGGTGCTCAACTCGGCCACCTGGGCGCCGAGATCGTTGAGCAGCCGGGTCCGGCTCTCCGCCGGCAGTGCGCTGTCCAGGGTGCCGCGCTGATCGAGCCGGATCAGCAGCTCGGCGTTGAGACGCAGGCTGGTGAGCGGGGTCTTGAGCTCGTGGGCGGCGTCCTCGGCGAGCAGCCGCTGGGCCCGCCGGGAGTCCCGGAGCGCGGCGAGCATGTCGTTGATCGACTGGATCAGCCGCCGGATCTCCCCACCGCCCTCATCCGGAATGTCGGCGTCGAGATCCCGGGTGTGCGCGACACGTACCGCGGCGGCGGTCAGCCGGTCGATCGGTGCCAGCCCGGTCCGTGCCACGGTCCGCCCGACAAGGGCGCCGCCGACCACGCAGAGCAGCCCGATCAGCAGCATGCCCAACCCGAACCGGTTGATCGGGCTGTCGTCGACGACGCGGGCCACCTGGACCGCTCCGTCGCCCGCCCGCAGCGTGTGGATGAGGTAACCGTCCTCGTCGCTGTCGTTCGACTCCATCAGGTCGGCCGACGCGCCCTGCGCCACGCGCTCGGCGTGCTCGCTGACCGGGGGCAGCGCGGGTTGGCCGGCCGGCGTCCGGATCGAGCCGTCGGGCAGGATGATCCGTACCAGACGACCGGATCCGGGATACGGCGGTAGCTGGACCTGCGCCAGACCGGCGCGCTCCGCGTTCGTCGCCAGGACACGGGAGTCGGCGCGCAGCTGATTCTCGGCGGTGTC
The DNA here is from genome assembly GCF_053601275.1 of Streptomyces sp. NPDC004752. NCBI lineage: Bacteria > Bacillati > Actinomycetota > Actinomycetes > Kitasatosporales > Streptomycetaceae > Streptomyces > Streptomyces sp. NPDC004752. The sequence goes on from NZ_JBSGBN010000135.1 coordinate 11,135, forward strand.
CCGCAGCTCCCAGTCCAGTAGCTCGCTGGCCACCTGGAAGGCCACGAACACGCTGACCGCGATGGCCGTCGCCGCGATCACCGTCAGCCTGGTCCGCAGGGACCGCCGGCGCCACCATCGGGTCAGCCGGCGCGGTTCCCGGCCGGCGGGCCTGCTCACGGAGGAGTCTCCCGCAACGTGTATCCCAGGCCGCGCAGCGTGTAGATCAATCGCGGCTCACCCTCGGCCTCCATCTTGCGGCGCAGGTAGCTCACGTATACCTGGAGGTTGTTGGCGGTGGAACTCATGCCGAAGCCCCAGATCGCCTCGAACAGCGCGTCACGGGTCAAAACCCGGGTCGCGTTGCTCACGAGGACCTCTAGGAGGAGGAACTCGGTCCGGGTCAGGCGCAGCGGCCGCCCGCCCCGCCACGCCTCGAACCTGTCGGGATCGAGCCGGACGTCGGCGAACGACAGGAGCTGCGACTCTCCGTCGGTCGGCGTGCGCCGACGCAGCAGGGCCCGCACCCGGGCCAGCAACTCCTCGGTGGCGAACGGCTTGGGCAGGTAGTCGTCGGCGCCCGCGTCGAGCCCCGCGACCCGGTCGGAGACCTGGTCACGGGCGGTCAGCATCAGCACCGGCAGATCCCGGCCCGCGGCCCGCAGCCGCCGGCAGGTCTCCAACCCGCCGAGGCGGGGCATCATCACGTCGAGGAGCAGCAGATCCAGCGTGTCACCGCCGGCCCCACCGACCCCGTCGAGCACGGCGAGACCGTTGGCGACGGTGCTGGTGTCGTAACCCTCGACCTGGAGCACCCGCTCCAGCGACTCACGGACGGCCACGTCATCATCCGCGATCATGATCCGCACGCCGGCCCGCCCCCTTCCAGTCGATGTTTTTGCCGCTCATTGTCCCCGATCAACCTGAGGCCAGGATTAGAGCGTCGCTGGGGACCGCGCTGTTACGGATACCTAAGAAATGGAACCTGCCGTCGGCTCATGAGCAGGGGAGGACCAGATGACCAGCATCGAACCAGACAGCAGATCCTCCGCGCCGGTCACGGGCGCTCGGCGTCCCCAGGTGGCTCCCGCGCCCAACCCTCATCATCCTGCGGCTGCTGCCACTGATCCCGGTGCTCCTGGTGACCGTGCTGCCGGCCGCTGTGCTCACCGACGACGACGGCGCCGTGGCCACGCTGAAGCAGAACGCCGCCGGCATACTCGGAAACCACGGTGCTGAGTTTCGCCGTGACGTTCGCGATCACGCCGGTCACCACGGTCACCGGCTGGCGATGGCACCAGATCCTGGCGCGGGACCTCGGGTTGTGGACCTTCGCCCTCGCCGCAAGCCAGCTTCATGAGTCCGACGCAACGCCAGCAACGCCGCTTCAGGAACCGGTCTGTCCAGGTCATACCCAGGCACGACCAGTGTGTCGGCCTGGGCCAGCTCGTCGAGTCCGCGGTCGACATGTAAGGAGACCGTGAGTTGTTCGTCCAGGCCGGCACATCCGTGAGACCTCGCTCTTGGAGATGCCGCTGTCCGCGCCGAGCACCTTGACCAGGTCGTCGACCGAGCGGGTGGACACCCCGTGCACGTACGCCTCCATGATGACGGCGCAGAGCGCCTGGTCGACGCGGCGACGCCGTTGAAGCAGGCTCGGGAAGAAGCTGCCGCTGCGCAGTTTCGGGATGGCCAGGTCCAGATCGCCGGCCTGGCTGGCGAGGGTCTTGTCGCGATGGCTGTTGCGGTTGCCGGTGCGGTCCTGGGTGTGCTCGTTCCACTGGGCACCGATCTGGCCGCTGAGCTCGGCCTCGATCAGCTCCTGCAGCATGACAGCGCGGCTATGGCCACACCGCAACTGTAGTAACTGCTGCCTGCTGAAGAGGAAATGGGCGGCACTCAGTGTCAGTGGGCCCTGGCATGATCGCGGTCATGACGACTTCGATTGTGGAAGAGCTCGTCCTCCGGACGGCCGAAAGGCACGGTGTCCCCGGGCCGGTCGCACAGGAGATACTCATCGGCTCCCGGCCGTGCCTCCACCTGGTCCCCTTCCAGGGCCTGACCCTCGCCCAGCGGGAAGAGGCCCGTCCCGCCGCGCGCACGGGCGGCCTCCCCGCCCTGCCGGACGGCGTCGACTGGCCCGATGGACGCGAACCCCTGGTGCTGACCGTCGACTGTGCGGCGCTCCCTCACGAAGTCCTGGACATCGAACTGCCGCCCGAAGGAAGCCTGTTGTTCTTCACCGAGATCGAGTACGAGCCGGAGTCGTCGGTGGTGCTCCACGTCCCCGCCGACGCGCGGACCACGGAACGTACGGCGACGTACGAACTCGGGGGTGAGCCGGGGCAGGCCACGGTCTACGAACCGGGCGTCCTGTATCCGGTCCCGGGACTGACCGTCGCGCCCGACTGGTACGGCGCCCCCGCGACCAGCGCGTTCCGGAACGGCGGCCCCGACCGGGACGACATCCTGGACCGTTTCGAGGACGCCGTACGGGAAGCGGCAGCGGGCGGTGCCTCACACGGAGTCTCCGTCCAGCTGGGCGGTTTCTCCCGCCCTTGGCAGTCGGCACCGGACGAGGGCGACCTCGTTCTCCTGGCACAGATTCACGGTCAGTCGATCGACCTCGACGTCTACACCCAGACCCTGATCGTCGGCACCCGCAAGGACATCGCTGGGCGCCGGTACGGAGGCCTGGAGTTCGAGCAGCAGGTCTGAGTAGCCCACTGCCTGGCTCACCGCGGCCTGGCGGTGAAATCGACCGCGCACCGGTGTGTTCGGGATAAGACGTCGGTGGGGTCGCCGACGTACCAGCGGAAGGTGTCCGGGTGCCGCTCGGCCTTGTCCAGCCAGCGGGCCAGGCGGTGAAATTTCGTGTGACCTGGGCATTCGTCGTGCAGGGCTGCCATGCCGCACGCGAGGTATCCGTCCCTGCACGTCGGCCATCGTGAGATCAGGTTGGTCAGAAGACCACGGAGTGGCTCAGTTTTGATCCGCGGAGAATTCGCATGATGGTCGCAACGTTGCAGGCTCATGGTGCCAGAGCAGCGGCGATTGCCTGGGCCGGGGTCTGCGAACTCAGTGTTTGGCGGGGTCGGTTGTTCAGCCGGTGCTCGATCCCGTGGAGATCGTCCACGGTGTAGAGAGAGATTCGTGCGCTTGGGCAGGTACTGGCGGAGAAGGCCGTTGACGCGTTCTCGTTCGTGCCACGCTGCCAGGGGCTGCCTGGGCGGGCGACGAAGCCGACGCTTCAGCAGGTCGGCAGCCGTGAGAATGCGGGAGGGCGCGGGGATGCGGGAGCGGCAGTGGATCACCGCTCGCCGGAGCGGACTGGACGCCCCCGCCGAGGAACACCGCTCAGTGCCCCTCCACCCGTTGGGCGGCCATCATCTGCCGGGGTGAACCACCGGGTCGCTCCCCTCGCCGCACCTCACACTGTCCGTGCCGGCGTGACCAACCCGCGTGCCACACAGTGAAGTCGCGGTGTGAATGGGGGTACGGCCCGGGGGAGCGTCTCGGCGATCGAGCCGCCTGCTGATCAGACGGCGACGAGCTCCAGGCCGAAGTAGCCGTTACCCACGGGGTACGTCTTCGACCGGCGCCATCCCGAGGCCGCGAACAGGGCGTCGAACTCGGCCAGGTCGCGTTCCATGCCGTTCGTCGTGGTGAGCATGGCCATGTCCGACAGGGTGGCCAGGTCGGGCTTGCCGATCTCGCCGACGACCATCTCGACGACCACCGCGCGTCCTCCCTCGTGCACGGCGGACCGGCAGTTGCGCAGGATGGTCGTGCACTGATCGTCGTCCCAGTCGTGCAGGATCGTCTTCACCAGGTAGAGGTCGGCCGGGGGAACCTCCACGAAGAAGTCGCCGCCCACTGCGGAGAAACGGCCGGACAGACCGCGCTTGTCGGCCTCGCCACGGGCGGCCTCGACGACGTGCGGCAGGTCGAGGACCTGCCCGCTCAGCCCGGGGTCGGCCTCCAGCAGCGCCAGGACGAAGTCACCGTTCGAACCGCCGACGTCAACGACGGTGGACACACCGGCGGTGGACACGGCGGCCACGATGCCCTGCGTCACCAGGCCCGACAGGTCTCCCATCGCCTGGGCGAAGAGGGCCGCTTCCTCGGCGTTCTCCGGCTTCGCGTAGTGCTCGAAGATCTCCATCCCCAGCGCCTTCTTGGTCTGGGTCCTGCCTTCCCGCACAGCCTCGGAGAAGGTCGCCCAGGACTGCCAGAGCGCCTGGCCGGTCTGGGCCAGCACCAGGGAGCGCATGGAGCCGGGGACCCCGGAACGCAGCAGGCGGCCCCGGCCGGTGAGACCGAAACGACGGTCCCCCTCGTAGCTCAGCAGGCCGATCGAGGAGGCCGCGCGCATCAGACGGTACGTGGCCTGCGGATGACTGCCCTCGCGCTCGGCCACCTCCTCGGCCGTCATCGCTCCGTCGGAGAGGTGGTCGGCGATGTGCAGCGCCGCTATGCCCCTCAGAACCTGGGCGCGGACGAGGCCGATCAGCAGGTCGAAGACAGCGGCGGCATCGGCAGCCGGATCGCTCGACGGAACGTCGGTGCCGAGATTGGTGTCAGACATGACAGCTAGAACCCTTCAGTACTCACCGTGAGGCGGAAGCATGGAAGCAAGCGCGCTGTCTCTTTCTCCGCGCGTTGCGACATCGTTGTCCGCCTCGCTCACCTTAGGGAGACCGCGGCGGCGTGCGCTTGTACGGCAGCGTCACTCTGATGGAACGTCGGTGCCGGGCGATGCGGGCCGTGGTGGAATCAGGCCGCGAGGGTGCGGCGGTCGTCGGCAGGACGAGGTGAGGGAGGCGTTGAGATGAACGACACGGAACGCACGGAACCTCAGCCCGACGGACCGGCACCAGGAAGGAAGTTCTTCGTCGACACGACGGCCCCGACTACCACGACTACCACGACTACACCGACTGCCGCGCAGAACGGCTTCGACGTCTTCCGGCGTGCGTGGGAGTCGCAGATCGGAGACGCGCTCCCGCTGCCGCCCTGGGAGCCGGTGGGATCGGGTGAGTTCCGGGTCCGGGTCCGTGCGTCACAGGTGAACGACACAGTGATCTCGGGCGTCTACGGCGAGTTGATGGCCGGCGGCACCCGGGGCGCCTCCCACCACCTTGAGGACCGGGTCCTGGTGCATGTGATGGGACGCGGCGAGTGGCGCTTCGTCTCTCCGCGCGACCGGGACGAGACCGCCGTACCGGCTGGGCAGTTCATCGTGCGCCACAACGGCCCTCCGGCCCGCTTCGAGTTGGCACCGCATTCGACCGCGAAGGTACTGATCCTGCCGGCCACGCCGCTCAGTCCGCTGATCCGCGACCGGGCGACCGTCGGCCCGGCCGACTCGCCCGAACTACGACTGCTCATGGCGTACACCGAGATAGTCGAGGCGACGCTCGACGACCTGACCCCCGCCGGTGCACGAGCCGCCCGCAACTCCCTGCTCGAACTGGTCAAAGGGGTGCTCATGCAGACATTCGACGACACCGAACCCCTGCTGGCCCCCGCGTTGGCCCAGGCGGCCAGGGAGATCGCGGACAGCCTTCTCACCGACCCCGACCTCTCCCCCGCGACTCTGGCCCGCGAACTCAAGGTCTCCGTACGGACGTTGTACCGGGCCTTCGCCGAGACCGACGACTCGGTGGCCACGTACATCCGCCGCAGACGCCTGGAGCAGTCCCGCCTCGAACTGACGGCACCGGGCACCCGCCCGAGCGTGTCGGAAATAGCCGCACACTGGCAGTTCGCCGACAGCAGCCACTTCGTCCGCGCCTTCAAGAAGGAGTACGGCCAGACACCCGCCGAATACGCCCGCAGTCAGAAGTGACCTGCGGATCGGGGACTACTTCAGGCGCTGGCCACGCAGGTCAGGACCGCTCCGCCGACTGGGCCCTCATGACAGGGCTAACCCCCGAGGTCTTCGATCCCACGGCAGAAGGCGCTCAGGCCGTGAGCGCTGCCGACGGCGGGTCCTACGGCGGGGATTCCGAAACCAAGCTTCAAAGTGATCCTCCGGGAACAAAAATGAGCGATCGCTCTCTATAGTGGCGAACCTCGCCTCGGCATGATCGAGGTCCGCGTGGGAGGCCGCCCTCAGCGATTTACTGGCCGAACGAGGCCGAATAAGGCGTGACTCCGCGAGGAGGAGCAGGCCATGCCGAGAGTGAGCGCCGAGTGCCGAGCCGCCCGCCTTGCGCGACCATCTCGCCGACCGCATTCGCGACACACGCCCACCCCACGCCACAGCAGACGATCAGTCGCACACCGTCCTTGCCGACGTGATGCTGGCGACGCTGGTCGGCTACGCCAGCCTCGTCGCGGCCGGCTACGACCTCGCCCCGGCTGCGTTCCAGCAGAACCTCGAACACCTACTGGATCTCGCGGTCCCCCAGGGGCAAACAAAGTAGGCAGCCGACCCGTTGTCGGCGACCAATGAGGGAGGCAATCACCCACCTCCGGATGGTGTCCCGCCGAGTGGTGCAGCGGCGATCTCTGCGTAGCCCCTGCCCCTGGCCATGGGTGGTCATCGAGCAACTCTCCGAGTAGCGATGCTCGTTGAAACGAGAGGTGACGCGATGGCCTTGTCCTAGCATCCGCGGTCGGGGCCATCGGGCCTGCCGAGCGGAGATGGCGGACCAGCCGCCCGGCTCGGTGCCGCCCAAGCGTTGATGTCCGGCTACAGTCGCGACAAGTTTCCGCACTGGATCGAGCAGGGCAAGCACTGCAATACCCGTGAGCCGTGCTGCGCGGGGACGGCACCGCTGTCACACAGGACGACAAGTGCAGGGCGGCTTCCGGTCGTGGGGCCGGAGTGTATGACGGCGCGGTGACGTACTGGAGTGCCATGTGAACGCTACTCGGAGACGTTCCTGGCTGCCGCAGAGGTCCCGGCCGCCCTGACGCGTGGCGAACCGGGCCGTTGCGGCCCTCCGTCAGGTGCGTCGGTGGTGGGGTGTCAGGGTGCGCCCAGGTATGTGGTGGCCTGGACGTCGTGCAGGTGTATGAGGATGTCGTGGGCCTTGCCGAGGGCGGCCGTGTATTCCACGGGGTCGGGCCATCCGGCGCCGATGTTCCAGACGGCACGCTCCTTGCCCAGCCACTCGCGCACCGGTTCGGGGGCCGTACGCATGTCGAGGATGTAGTCGTCCCGGCGGGCTTTGTCCAGGGTCTGCTCGTTGGAGCCCGGCTTCGCGCCATCCACGTGGTAGCTGCGTATCACGTTGTCGTCGGTGCCGAACGCCTTGAAGGAACCCTTGTAGAACGAGAAGCCGATGCTGGCGTAGCGGCTGCCCAGCGCGTCGCGGAGAAAGGAGCCCTGGGTCTTGGGGTACCGCGTGTCGAACGAGTCGTAGGACACGTGGGTGTTGTGGGCCGACAGCAGGACCTTGTTGCCCGTGTGCCGGTGCCACCACGCCACGTTCTCGGCCATCACCTGGTCGCGGAGTTTCATCATCTGGGCGATCTGATTTTCGTCGCCGAGGTCGAAGGCAAAGCCCCTGGCCATCTGGTGGATGGCCAGGGCGTGTTGTGTCATCCACAGGTGGTTCTGCTTGTCACCGGGGCCGGGGCGTTGTGCGCGCAGGAGAGCGTAGACCTTACGGGTCCGCTCCGCCCGCGCCTGGCGCTCGGCGAGCGGCAGCTTCGCGTACTCCTCGGCGAAGGTGCCGGCGTCGGTGGTCGGAGCCAGGCCCCGGTACAACTCGGTTACCGGCTCCAGCAGTTGCGGGTATTTCTGCGATACGTAGTCAATGACCCGTGCGTACAGTTCCGGGCCGGCATAGCCCATGTCGTTGCCCATGAAACGGACCGGGTCGCCGGGGTGGTGGAGGTTGTAGCCGCGCATCCACGTGATGAGGTCGACGTAGTCCTGGTTGTTCCAGATCCGGTAGGAACCCTGGAACTCCTCACGGGCGATGTCCTTGAGGTTGCCCTTGCCCTGCACCACGTACTCGTCGATCCGCACACCGCTGCTCCAGGGGAGTTCCAGGCTGAAGGTCCTAAAGCCCTTCTCCTCGACCAGATAGCGGAAGACCCGGTGCTTCATGCGGAAGAAGTCCCGCGAACCGTGGGTGGCCTCGCCCAGCCCCACCACCTCGGCGCCCTTGAGCATCCGGCCCAGCGCGTCGAGATCGCGCAGGCTGCCCATGGGGTTCGTGGTCCGCAGGGGGCGGGAGCTGCGGTCGATGCCGGCCACCACACTCTCGCCGCGCTGCCAGGAGGCGGATGCCTTCGAGGCCGGGGCCGGCGAACCGTGCGCCGTGGCTCCCATGGCAGGCGTGGCGACCGCCAGCGCGCCGAGGGAGAGGAGGACCGAGGGGATGATCACTGCCTTGCGTCGGGTCATGCCTACAGATTTCCGTGCGCACAGGGTCGGTCACCAACCCATGTGCTGCCCATCCCGCGGTACAGCAGACGCTACCCCGGGACTCGGGCTACCCTCCTAACCTCGCCGTTTCGGTTGGGGTCATGAGACGTCGCTGATCGACAGCTGTCGGGTGGGCGACGCGATTTCAGTGCTCGGGCATGGTGGGGGCCCGGCGCGGTGGTCGGGTTCTCCAGGTCCTTCGAGTCGTGGGCGGTCAGGTGATGTTGCCGGTCAGCCGGCCGGTCGGGGCAGCGTGGCGAGGCGACGGAAGGCCGTGGCGAGTTCGTCTCTCCAGGGCCAGGTGGCTGATATCCGCAAGTGCAGACGGCGGCCGCCGCGGGTGAGGCGTGCGGCGACGTGCAGCAACCGGTAACGGAGCTTCTTCGGCTCGGCAGCCGCGAGTTCTCCGTCCAGCAGCAGGACGCGCATCCACGACAACAGGTCGATCGCCGTGAGGCTGAGTTCGAGCCAGGCGGAGTTGATGTGGAAGTCGCGGGAGGGGAAGCGGCCGAAGCCGGTGGTCTTGCCGCACCGGATGTGGTCCTCGACGGTGGCGTGCCCGCGGTGGCGGACTTCCAGGAACTGGGCGGAGCCGCCACCGGAGTAGGAGGTGTCGGTGAGAAACACCTGATGACGCTGGCCCTCGTCCTGGTCGAACAGGGACAGCTGGGCTCCGGGGTGCGGCCGTTCTCGGCGCACGATGACGCGGGTGCCGTTCGGATAGCCGTCCAGATCGATCATGCCTGTCAGCTCGGCGACCTCGGCACTCTCACGCAGCGTTCCGTCCTGGTTCAGGGCGGGATACCAGAGGCGGTCGGGCATGGCCCGAATGGCACGGCGGAACGGTTCGGTGATGGCGTATCCGACCGAGAAGGAGGTGTGGATTCCTCGTTTCTGCAGGTCGCGGACGTGGGCGAGGAAGGCTTTCGCGGATCCGGCGCTGTCGGTGCGGATGAGGATGTCGGTGCCGTGCCGGTGGGCGTCAGGAATCTGGGCGAGTGCCTGGTCGAGCACGGTGATGTGGTCGCTCGCGGTGTTGGCGCCGGCGTTCCCGGGCCGCAGCCGGCCGGACAGTGCCTCACCGGTGTTGGCCAGGAAGCACAGCGGCGGGTGGAAGCCGAAGCCGCCCTTACAGGTGGGTGCGGCCTGCGCTTTCTCGGAGTGGCAGGTGATCAGCGTGGCGTCGGGGTCCAGGACCAGACCGGGCAGCATGCGCCCTGCGGCCCGGTCTGCGGGGATGCCCTCACCGTGCTCGGCGGCCTGCAGCCAGGCGGCTTCCCGGGCCTGAGCGCGGGCAGAAGCCAGCGAGGCGAGGGCAGTCTCGTCGACGTCGGCGAGCAGCCGCCAGGCCGTCGGTGTCGAGGCGAGGGAGCCGAAGACTGCTGCCTGGTCCCGCAGTACGGCAAGGTCAGCGATGGCCTCGCCGCCGTCGGCGAGCATCACCGCCAGGTCGGTAGCGATCCGTCCCGGATCATGTCCGGTCCCGCGCGGACGAAGCGGCCTGAGAGCGGTGGAGTACGCGGCGGCCAGCCCGGTGGCATCAGCGAGATCCGCCAGCAGCCGTGCCCCGGCATGCCCGACCACCCCCGAACCATCGGCACTGACCTGAACCCTGGGACGCAACCCGATAGCCCGCACGTAGAAAGTGCCCTCCGCCTGGACCGACAGAACCCCTCAGCAAGGTTCATCGTCCCAGGTCAGGAAGGCACTTTCGTATTCCCCCCTCAACAGCCGCCGTACCCAAGCGAAACGGCGAGGCTAAGCTCGGCGTCTCGCGCGGTGCCGCTCTGACCGCCACCGAGGGAATCCAGGCCGCCGCCGTACTCACCTGGACCGCACCGACCGCGCTCAACGCCTACGCGACGAGCACCGGCCGATACGACGCCGCCACCTGGGGCACCGGCGTGGCCAACGTCGCTACGGGCACCGGCGGCAGCAAGTTCGGTGGGCTCGTCGCCATCGGCAGTGCCGTCGGCCTGGGTGCCTGGGAGCTGACGGACTGATGACCTCCACCGACGCAGAGATAACGCCTGCGCCTTCCGGGAACGCCGTTTCACTCGCCGACGAACCCGACCTCTGGTTCGCACTCCCTCCGGGCTTCATGGAGTTCGACCTTGCCGAGGATGCCGAGGCGCGCATGCTGAGGATGGCGGACGCGACGGACGCGCTCTTCGCGACCGGCACACCGGAGCAGAAGTTCAGCCTCGTCGTGTCGGGCGAGTACATCCTCCAGACGGTGATCGCGGCGGGCGCCGAGCATGTGTCCAGCTGCTTCCTTCGTATGAGCGACGGGGAGCTGTCCCAGGGCACACTGTGCGTGCTCGTGGAGCGGCCCGACACCGGACTGCAGAACCAGGACCGGCAGGGATCGGCCAGGCGCACGGCCATGCAGTGGCGCGGCCTGTATCCGGACGCCGAGATCGGGCTGGTCATGCTGCCGTACGGCATCGCCGCCCTCTGCGTACGCGATCAGGACCTGCAGATACCCGGCGCCCTGTTCGGGATGGACGACTCTGTCCCGGCCACGGTCCGGCAGTTGCAGCTGTGCGTACCGCTGAAGACCGGACCCGGGTCGGCCCTCTTCGTCTTCACGACCGAGGACATCGCACACTGGTCCGAGTACCTCGGGGTGCTCAGCAACATTATGAGGTCGGTCTCGACGGACGAACTGCAGGGGGATGACGGGCCGGTACAGGACGGTCCGGCTGTTGGAGGAACGGAGAAATGAGCATGAGCGGCGTTGCCGAGGATGAGGCACGGAAGAGGCGTACGCGATACCCCGTCCCACTCGCGGTCGGCATCGGCTGCTACGTCCTCGCCGCGATCGCGGGGCTCTTTCTCCTGGCGGACGACTTTGGCCCCGCTCTGCTGGTCCCGCTGTGGATCGTGCACGGCGTACTCCTCATCCTGCTGATCCGGAAGCTGGGCGCCAAAGAGTCCAGCACGTACGCCGCGCTGTTCATCGTGGCCGCCTCGCTGATGTCCGTGTACGTCGCCGCCATGGCCCGCGACGACCTCACACTTCAGCAGCGGGGCGAGAAGGTCACGGCCACGGTCGTGAAGAAGTGGCGCGACCCGGCCGAGGGGCGCAAGAACCGCGACTACAACTACGCGCTGCAGCATCAGGACGGCACCAAGGTGCCGGGACCCGCCATGAAGACGGCAAAGGACCAGTACGACGTCGGCCAGAAGCTGACAGTGATCGAGGACCCCAAGGGCGAACTCCGCCCCAGGACCCCGGGCCAGGCGGACGCGACGGGCGAGGCACTCGGATCGGGTGCGTTCGCGCTTGCCGCGCTCGGTGCCGTCGCCTGGACGACCTGGCGGGGGTCGGACGCTGCGAGGCGCCGGGACGACGGAAAGCCGTCGGCCGGCATGCGCAGGGCGTACAAGGCCGTCACCGGCGACCACACCACGCCGGAAGGGCAGGAGGAGAAGCTCCGCGAGGCCCTGCGCACGTACCCCGCAGACCGCCGCGGCTACATCAAGGTGCAGCCCGAGACCTACCCCGACCTGACGCAGCGCCGGGCCGCCCGGATCGCCTGGGAGATGGGCCTGCGCGCGGAGGCAGCGGGCAACCGGGGCTCGTGGCGCTTCAAGGAGACCGTAATCGAGGAAGTCCCGCACGACTGAGCAAGGCACGTGAGAGGCCATGAGCCCCACTGTCGGGGCTGATAAGTCATCCCCGTCGGGGCCCTGATCCCCACGCTCCGACCATGTCCGCTGACCGCGTCAGCGGCTTCGCCGGCACCGGCATCATGATCTGCCGTGCCACGCATGGCCTGTCTCGCAGCCACCAACCCATCGAGATCCTTGCCCTCCGTCACCAACTACTCTTCCTCCAGCACCAGGTCGGCAAGCCCACGTTCACCGACACCGATCGAGTGTGCAGAGTGGCCACAAGCTACGGGTGCCTCACTGGATGCTGATCCTGTGCTCGTGGACGGGGTTTGAAGGGCATTTTTTGCACCCATCTCTGAATTCCTACACCTTTCGGACTTCGTATCCGTCATCGCCGATCTCGCTGCAAAATCTGAACGGCTCGGACTGGAAGTCATGCATTTCCAATCCACCACCTTCCAAGATTTCACGCGGGATCACGACCCTTCGGATCGTATGCGCCTCGCGATCTCGATATCGTCCTTGAGCGCGCTCAGGCGGGGCGGGGTGGAGTGGCAGAGGGAGACGGGTGGGGACGTTGGTGTGGAGGTGGGCGGTGCGCAGGGCCTGGACGTACATGGCCCACTCGGCCGGGTCGTCGCCTGGTTGGAGGAACGCCGGGATGATTTCCACGGCGTTGGTGTTCCAGCCGCGTCGGTGTGCGGCCCGCGGTGTGGTGGGGTCGCACTTGGTCAGGGCGATCGGTCCTCTGCCTTGGACCGGTTTCGGCGCGAGGCCGTAGTAGAGGCGGTCGTGCAGGGCGAAGAGCCCTTGGGTGATTGCCTGGGGTCGTTCGTCGTCGCGCCCGAATACGTGCGGGACTTCGCGGGAGGCGTCGCGCTCGATGATTCGTACGATGCGCAGGCCGGGGCAGTCCTCGGGGAACCGGATTCCGAGCTGATCAGTGGGGTCGGCTCCCCTGACGTCGTGCGGGTCACGCCCGGCGCTCTGCTCGGGGTCTGCGCCGGGGAGGATGAGGGGCCTTGTCGAAGGCGAGGCGACCTTGCTCACGGGCAAGGGCGAGGTGCAGGTCGGGGTAGGGAATCTCTGACAGGCCGGGGAGATGGTCGGTTGTCCAGCCGCTGGTTTGGATCCGGATGGCGATGGGGACGATGACGCCCTTGATGGCTTCGAGCCAGATGCCGCAGACGTCGGTCGGCTCGCCGCTTGGTGGGGTGTGGAGTCGAGGGATCCGGCCGAGTTGCCGAAGGGCGTCACGGACGGTGTTACCGGCCCTCATCGACTCCTTGGTGCTGACGTCCGGTTCCGGCGCGGTGTCCGTCTCCTCGTCGCTGATGTCTTCGTTGAGTACGACCTCCACGATGTCGTCGTCGGTGAGGAACTCATTCTCGGGTAGCTCCTCTTCGTTCTCGGCTGTGTCGTTGACCGGCAGCATGAACTGGCTGATTCTGCGGTTCTCCGCGAAGCCTGTCCGGATGGTGTTCTTGGGGTCGCCGAAGTGCTTGCCAAGCTCAGCCGAGGGTGCTGCAGTCGGCGAGGAGGCCCTCGGCCAGCACCCGGCCGCGTGAGCCGACGTCGCCCGCGCTCAGCAGATCGCTGAGGCGGTGGATGACCATCAGGTTGGCGATGCCGAGCCTGCGGCCACTGGCGTTGGTCCTGACCGCAGGCCAGGCTACGGACAGCCCACAGTTCATCGCTCCTCGCCGCCTCCACCTGCGCGTCCCGGAAATCTGACTCAAAGACCTTGCGAGAACCGCCCTTGATCACAGCCCGATACGCGTCCTGGCAGGAGGGGTGGCCGGCAAAGGCACGCACGGCTTCACCTGGTATCCGGAGGATCCCCCGGCCCGGTCTCGCTTCCGCTTTCGCGGATCTGCGGCGTGGGGGGGGGGGGGGGGTAGTGGTGTGGCGGAACAGAGCCCGGCCCGCGGCGGGGTGGTCTCATAAAGAGTAATATAATGTTATAATTAAAATCAGTTCAAAAGCTCGAT
>NZ_JBSGBN010000135.1:25124-27569 GCF_053601275.1 Streptomyces sp. NPDC004752
TCTACACGTGCCGGCCCCCCCCCTTCTGTTTCCCTGGCGGGGGGGCTTTTTCGCTGTCGGCTTTGGTATTAGGCGGGGTGCTCGGCCTCCTTTTGGGCCCCGCCGCCCCCCCCCCCCCGCGCAGGGTGCCTTTACCCCTTTACCTCTGTCGGTGGCTTCTCACCAGGGTGGTTCGCCTGATGAGAGAGCACCCACTGTGTAGGTGTCGTAGATCTCCAGGAGGTCTTCGTCCTCTGGTGCGTCCGTCCGGTCCTGCGTCTCTCGGCAGGCCACTGCAGTCAGCCGGACCAGCTCGCGCAAGCCTGGGAAAGACGATCTCTCTATGAAGCGCGGCCGGGTGCCTTCGTCCCAGAAATCGGAACGCAGCGCATCGTGAAACTCCTCAGACGGTTCTGTGAGGAGAAGGTGACATGCTGTTCGGCCAGGAAGGAAAGACAGGAACTGCTCTGCTGTTTCATCGACCGCGGCCTGCAGAAAGTCGCTCCTGGTGGTGCTGGACCACTCGTCGTCGATCACGCAGTACATGCCCAGGGTTGGAACGGACCGGCAAGCCCGGACGAGCTGTCGCCGTACGGACACCGGCAGAGCCAGCCAGGACGTCAGCCCGGCTGTCTCGGTCAGTGCGGAGGTCGCTGCCCGCTCCGCTGCGTCGGCTTTCTCGCCACTCACGGCCAGGGTCGTCAACTGGCGTGGTACAGAGGGTTTCCAGTCGATGACGCAAACAACCCCTTCGGCTGTTACTTGACGCACATCTCGTCCTTGCCGTTGAGGTAGTTCGAGTCATAGTTGTACACCGTCCCCGTGATCTTGACGTTGCCTCCAGCGATCATGAATTCACCGACTGCCAGATAGTAGTAGCAGGTGCCGTGCGGGGCCCAGTTGGCGACAGCCCGCGCCTTGTACTTGTTATGGCCGCTCACGTACCCGGTGTCCATCTGCTCCCATCCATACCAGCGGGAACGATAGAGAGCCACATGGATCGAGTACCTCGGCACCTTCGTCTTGCACTTGAGACCCGCGTGCACATTCACCACATGGGGGTTTGTGTGCGACTTGTGGGGGCGGTCGACGGTAGCTCCGCAGCCCCACCTGTTGGCTCCGTAGCGTCCGCTGGTGTCGGCGCAGTCGACGCTGTCTCCGTGGCAGTACTCGTAGGCGTTGAACGAGCCGTCGTATTCGGGGTCGGTGGACAGAAATCGGCCGTTCGACGTGTCGTAGAGACGGGCGCCCATGAGTATGGAGCCGGTGACGGTGTCGGCCGACCGTTGGGCCGCACCGAGCCAGCCGTACCGGGCTTTGGTGGTGGCCCCTTCGAGGTTGCCGTACTCGTCGTAGGCGAGCGCACTCGGGGATTGCGACGCGTCTACGGGAAGCTGGACGGTCACGTCTCCGTGCAGGTCGGTCAACTGAAGTGCCGTGCCGCCGGTCGCCGCGGTGAGGGCGACCAGGTCGCCGTCGGAGCCCTGGACGTCACGGGTGATGGTGCCGCTCGCGTCCTCGGCGGTCCAGTCGGGGTTGTCGCCGTCGTCACCGTAGTGATTGGCCTTGGCGCCCGTCTGGGTCCAGGTTCCGTCGGTGCCTTGGGATTCGGTGGTCCAGGCGGCCGGCCGCCCTGCCGCGTCCAGGGTCCACGTCTGGCGTTTGTCGCCCGACGTCTGGCGTCGGACCTGGTCATTGGCGTAATAGCCGATGGTGGTGCCGGACGCCTGGGTGGTGGTGCGTCCGAAGGCGTCGTAGACCGTTGCGGTGGTGGTGAGCCGGTCCGCGCTGTCGTAGGTCGACGTTGTGGTGGTCGCGTCGGCACTGGAGCAGGGCGCGCCGACGGCGCCCACGGCTTGGGCGAGTGTCGTACGGTTGCACGCACCAGCGCCCGGCTTGTGAAATGCCCGATCTCGCAGTACACCGTGGCCTCCCAGAAGCGTCCCAGGAAGAGCCAGCGGATCACCTCCGTGCACGTTGCCGTCCACCGGCGTGACGAGACCGAGCCCGATGACCTGGGCTTCAGGGAACGCACCCTCCGTCTCTTGCGCACCGATCCAGGACGAGCCTGGCGAACCGTCGAGATCAGCAAGGCTCTCGGCATCACGGTGAGGGCGAAGTACCGCAGCCTCTGCACACAGATCAACCAGTGGGCCGAGCAGACCATGCTGATCCGGGAAGGACGAGGGAGATACCGGATCGCCCCCGAATGGCTGGCCCCTGCCAGGTGAAGTTGATCAACTTGACGGGATGTTGATCAACTTGACGGGATGCGGGACGACTTAACTCCGCGGAATTGCCTGTACAAAACCGAGCTGATCAAACCCCGGCGGCCCTGGAAGACTATGCCCCACGTCGAGTTGGCCACCGCCGAGTGAGGTTTTCTCAACGGTGATCACTTCCAGATTCCGTTGAGGACGAGGGCGGCCCGGGCGATGTCGCCGATCCGACTGGGGCTGAGCGTGA
>NZ_JBSGBN010000136.1:0-27216 GCF_053601275.1 Streptomyces sp. NPDC004752
CGCCGGGCGGCCAGGTCCTCGGCGCCACCGACGACTACACGCCCCCGATCCTCGACCGCACCGACGAGGACACGGCCCGCGCCACGGCGCCGCCACCGCGCAGGCCCGCCACCGACGGGTCGCCCGTCACCGCACCGGACCCGACGGTGCCGCCCGCCCCGACCCCGCCCGCCGGGCTGCTGGCGGACCGCCGTGACACCACCGACCCCGACCCGTTCGACGTCACCCGGGCACCCGCCCGCCCCGGCACCCCGCGCTCGGCCCGGCTGACCTCGATGGCCCGCGCCGAGACTGGCTCGCTGACCCACCTGTGGTACACGGTCACCCGCGCCCCGCGCAATGACCAGTCCGAGATCCCCGTCGAACTGCGCCGCGGCCACCTGCCGTTGCGCGTCGAACACCCCTTCACCGGCCTCCCGGTGACGGTCGCGGGTGTCCGGGTCACCGAGGCACGCACGGTCCGTTCCGACGCCCGGCCCCGCCCGGACGGCAGCCGCTTCGACATCGGCTACGGACTCTGCTTCGGCGACAACGAGGCCAAGGCGCTCGCGATGGCGGGCCTGGACCTGCTGGTGCACCGCGACGGTGCCGCCGACCGACTGGAGCAGAAAGTGCTGATCGCCCTGGACGGCCCCGAGGCATCCGGCTTCCTCGAACACCTCAAACTCCCGCACTACGTGGACTTCCGCTCGACCCTCGACCGGGTCCGCGCGGTACGGGCGGCAGCAGCGGGGGAGCGATCGTGAACACGACTGCATCCTCCGCCACCTCGGTCCCCGACGCCGAGGGCCCGGCGTGGCTGGAACTGGACCAGCTCACCGAGCGCCTCGACCTCGCCGTGGACCGGGCGATGGGCGAGGGCGGCCTGTGGGCTCCCGAGCTGGCGGCCCGTGCCCTGCGCCAAGCGGAGGGCGACCCGGTGGAGGCCGCGCACCTGCTGCGTGCCCACCGCGCCGCGCTGCCCCGCCTGGCGGTGACCGAACCGGTGCCCACCTCCGAACTGAGGGTGGTGCGCCGGATCAGCTCCGCCTTCCGCAACCCGCCCGGCGGCCAGGTCCTCGGCCGCACCCTGGACTACGCCGGCCGCCTGCTCGACCTGCTCCCCGAGGACGAGGGACGGGGCCGCGTAGCCGACGATTCCCTTGTTCCGGCCGGTGACGAGCACGACCACCACGGGCACGACCACCAGGGCGACGACGACCACGGGCACGCCCACAACGGCCACGGCCACGATCACCACGGCCACGCCCACCACCACGAGCACCCGCACACGGCACCCGACCCGGGGTGGGACCCCGGCGCGGACCAGTCCGACCCCGCGACCGTGGAGCGCACTCCCGGCCATGTCCTCGGCGTCTTCCGTGAGATGGGCCTGGTCGCCCCGCTCCCCGAGAACCCCGACGACCCCGATCCGTACGACATCACCCGGCGTCCGGTCCGGCCCGGCGTCCCACGGTCGGCGTGGCTGCAGACCATGGCACGCGCCGACACCGGATCGCTGCTGCACCTGTGGTACGGCTCCGACTGGCGCCCGGAGGATCACGAGACCCCCGGCGAACTGCGCCACGGTGCCCTGCCCGTCCGAGTGACACACCCGCACACCGGCCGCCCGGTCGCGGTCGCGGAGGTACGGGTCAGCGAGGTCCAGACCTTCCACAGCCTGCCCCGCGCCGGTGAACTGCCCGAGCACCTCAATGTCGGCTACGGCATGTGCTTCGGCCACAACGAACGCAAGGCCATCGCGATGGCCGGGTTCGACCTGCTGCTGACCCACCACGAGGGCGCCACCGACCTCCAGCACGACGTCCTGCTCACCCTTGACGGCTTGGACTCCACCGGCTATGTGCACCACCTCAAGCTGCCCCACCACGTGGAGTACCGCTCGGTGCTGGAACGCGCCGAGGCCGCCCGCCAGGACGCCAACCCATCCGGAGACACCGCATGACCACCCTGCCCCTGACCCCCACCGGCACCGGCGCCTCCCGCACCGGAGCCCTCGCCGGGCCTGACCCCCGCCCCGGCGTCTTCGACGAACTGTCCAAGCGTGAACTCCGCCGCGCCATGCTCAGCGGCATCGCCATCCCCGGCTACCAAGTCCCCTACGGATCACGGGAGATGCCCGTCGCCCGCGGCTGGGGCTCCGGTGGCCTGCAGGCCACCCTCGCCCTGGTCGGCGAGGACTCCCGGCTGAAGGTCATCGACCAGGGCGAGGACGCCGGCGTCAACGCCTCCAACCTGCGCCGCCTGATCACCGAGCACACGGGCTGTGAGGAGGAGACCGACACCCGCGCCGCCGACATCATCCAGTCCCGGCACCGCATCCCCGAACAGCCCCTCACCGACGGACAGGTACTGGTCCTCCAGGTGCCCGTCCCCGAGCCGCTGGCCGGCATCGTGCGCGAGATGGACGAGCAGCGCCGCATGCACGCCGAGGGGGACTACGCCAAGATGTGGGTCCGGCTCTACGAGGACATCGTCCACAACGGCCTGATCACCGCGGCGGCCGGCTACCCCGTGCTGGTCGAGGGCCGGTATGTGATGACGCCGAGCCCGATCCCGCGCTGGGACGTGCCCAAGATGAACCACTCCGAGGCGATCACCGTCCTCTCGGCGGGCCGTGAGAAGCGGCTGTTCGCCGTCCCCCCGCACACCCGGGTCGTACCCCTCACCTTCGACGACCGGTCCTTCGAGGTCGAGTACACCCCCGGCGCCGCCTGCAAGTTCTGCGGCTCCGACGACACCTACCTCGCCCCGGAGCCGGGCGAGGACGGCACATTCAGCACCTGGGTGTGCTCGGACACCGACTTCTGCCTCCGGCGCCGTACCGGCGACGCCCCCGCCGACGTCGCCGGGCGGCCGGCCGATCTGGCCCGCGCGGTACTGCGGAGCACCACCCGAGAACAGGAAACGACCGCATGAGCACGCACACCTCACAGCCGCGCCCCTGGGCCCTGAAGGTGACCGGCCTCGGCCGTATCTACGGAGACCCGTCACCCGCCTCCCTGACCGGCACCGGACCGGAGCACGGCACCGCCGTGTCGCCCGCCACCGGCGCGGTCGTGGCGGCCTGGGACGTCTCCTTCGACGTGGCACCCGGCGAGGCCCTCGGCATCATCGGCGAGTCCGGATCCGGCAAGTCCACCGTGATGCGCTGCATCGCCGGAGACGAGACGGCGACCAGCGGCACCATCGCCCTGCGCTCCGTCGCCGACGGCGCCGTCAACCTGTGCGACCTCGACCCCTCGGTCCGGCGCCGGCTCCGCCTGAAGGACATCGCCGCCGTCTACCAGGACCCGGCAGCCGGCCTCAACCTCGATGTGACCGCCGGCGGTAACATCGCCGACCCGCTCACCGCCGTCGGCTGGCGCAGCTACGGCGACATTCGCAAGCGCGCGGCCGAGCTCCTGGACCGGGTCGAGGTCCCGCTCAGCCGCATGGACGACCTGGTCCGCACCTTCTCCGGCGGTATGCGCCAGCGCGTCCAGATCGCCAAGGCCCTCGCCAACGACCCGCCGGTGCTGCTCCTGGACGAGCCCACCACCGGACTCGACGCCTCGGTCGCCGCCGGCGTGCTGGACCTGCTGCGCGGGCTGCTGGAGGAGACCGGGGTGGCCGCCGTCGTCGTCTCGCACGACTTCGGCGTCATCGACATGCTCACCCGCCGGGTCCTGGTCATGCAGCACGGCCGGGTCGTCGAGTCCGGCCTCACCGACCAGCTCATGGAAGACCCCCAGCACCCCTACAGCCAGCAACTCGTCGCGGCGGCCCGAGGATGACCACAGTGACCCCCGTACTGACCCCCGTAGTGACCACCACCCGGCCCGCCGCCCCCGCGGACGTGCCCGGCGACACCGTCCTGTCCGTGCGCGGACTGCGCAAGGACTTCACCCTGCACACCATCGACGGCCGGACCGTCGAGGCCCTGCACGGCGTCGACCTCGACGTCCGGCCCGGCGAGCACGTCGCCCTGGCCGGCACCTCCGGCGCCGGCAAGTCCACCCTGCTGCGCTGTGTGTACCGCACCTACCTGTCCGGCTCCGGCCACATCTGGTTCCGTACCGCGGACGGTGAGCTTCTCGACGTGGCCGCGCTGCCCGACGCCGAGGCCGCCGACCTGCGCGGCCAGGAGATCGGGTACGTCTCCCAGTTCCTGCGCCCCCAGCCGCGCCGCTCCGTCCTGTCCATCGTCACCTCGGCCGGTGTCGCACGCGGCATGGACCGGGCCGACGCGGCGGAGGCCGCCGCCGCCGCGCTGCGCCAGGTCGACATCGCCGAGCACCTGTGGGACATGCACGCCACCGTCCTGTCCGGCGGCCAGAAGCAGCGCGTCAACATCGCCGCCGGCACCATCGCACCGCCCCGGCTGCTGCTGCTCGACGAACCCGTCTCCGCCCTCGACCCGGCCAACCGTGCCGCCGTCCTGGAGCTGATCGCCCGCCTGGAGGAGACCGGCACCGCCGTCCTGTCCGTCTTCCACGACCTCGACGCCATCGAGCGCCTCGCCACCCGCGTGGTGGTGCTCGGCGGCGGCAGGGTGCTGGCCACCGGCGCCCCCGTCGATATCCTGCACAACCCGGATCTGCCGCTGGAGGTGGCCCGATGAGCCGCTATGTGTTCGCCCACGGCCGCGCCGTGCTGCCCGACCGCACCCTCGACGACGCGCTCGTCGTCGTCGAGGACGGCCGGATCACCGAGGCCGCCCCCGTCACCCCGGGCGCGGTCCCGGCCGGTGCCCTCGACCTGCGCGGCGCACTGCTGCTGCCGGGCATCGTCGACACCCACAGCGACGCGCTGGAGAAGGAGCAACGCCCCCGTCCGACCGTGGAGTTCGAGCCGGACTTCGCCGTCCGGAGCTTCGAGGGACGGGTCCGAGCCGCCGGCGTCACCACGATGCACCATGCGGTCAGCTATCAGACCAAACTGGAGAAGGACCGCACCATCGAGCGTTCGCTGGCGCTCACCACCGCCGTACGGGAACGGGCCGCGGCCGGCGTCGGCCTGGTCGATCACCGGGTGCTGCACCGCCTCGACGCCCGCGACGCCGAGGCACTGGACGCCCTCAAGGGCGTCCTCGCCGGTGAGTCGCACATCGGCGCGCCCCCGCTGGTCTCCTACGAGGACCACACACCCGGCCAGGGCCAGTACCGGAACCTGGTGGCGTACCGGTCGATGGTCCAGCAGCAGGAGGGCCTGTCCGCCGAGGAAGCCGACCAGTTCATCCGCGACCGCATCGAAGAGCGCGCCGACGGCCTCCCGCAGCGCGCCCGCACCCTCGCCCACCTCGGCCAGGAGGCACACGCGGGGCGGATCCGGCTGCTCGCCCACGATGTGACGAGCGCCGAAGAACTCGCCGAGGTACGGGCCGCGGGCGCCGCCGTCGCCGAATTCCCCACCACCCACGAGGCGGCCCGCGCCGCACAGGACGCCGGGATGCCGGTCGTCGCCGGTGCCCCCAACGCGCTGCGCGGCGGCTCGCACAGCGGCAACGTCAGCGCGGAGGCACTGATCACCGAGGGACTGGTGGACAACCTGTCCAGCGACTACATGCCCACCGCACTGCTGGCCGCCGCCCTGAACCTGGCGGAGCGCGGGGTGGTACCCCTGCACACCGCCGTGGCGCTCATCACCTCCGGCGCCGCGCGCACCGCGGGACTCGCCGACCGCGGCGCGCTGGTCCCCGGGCTCCGTGCCGACCTGGTCGTCGTCACCACCGACGGCGGCCGGCCCACCGTACGGATGTCCCTGCTCGCCGAGGAGACCCACGACGGCGACGACACTCGGCTCTCCATGGCCCGACTGCTTCAGCCCACGGGACGGTGACCGTGACCACGGCCGACCCCGGCACCCACCCGGCGCTCCTCGCCGCCGCACGGGCCGCACTCGACACCTACCGGGACGCACGGGCCACATACGACCGGACCGCGCTGGCCGAGCCCGTGGCCACCGGCGCCGACGGCACCCCCACGATGTACATCGACCGCCTCGTCGAGGACGCGGTGATCGACGCACTGCGCCCGCACCGGGTCAATGTGCTGTCCGAGGAGAGCGGCTGGATCGATCACGGCAGCGCGGTGTCCTTGGTCATCGATCCCCTGGACGGCTCGGCCAACGGCGCCGCCGGCGTCCCGCTCACCGCGTTCGCCGCCGCCGTCGCCGTCGACGGGGAGTTCACGGAGGCGTACACGGTGTGGCTCGACACCGGCCGGAGCTGGTGGGCCCACCGCGACCAGCCGGTGCCGTACCGCACCTCGGGACGCACGGAACTGTCCGGCGCCGCGGTGTCCCTGTTGCGTCCGCACACCGGCAAGCCCGGTCCGGCCGCCGCGTGGTGGGCGGCGGCCTCCCGCGCCGCCCGGGTCCGTATTCTGTCCACCACCTGCCTGGAAGCAGCCCTGGTCGCCGAAGGAGCCACCGACGCCTTCGCCGACGCCTGCTCCGACACCCACCGACTCGTGGACCTCGCCGCAGCGGCCGTCATGGTGCCGCGGGCCGGAGGAGCGGTGCTCGATGTCCGGGGACGCCCCCTCGCCTTCGACACCGATCTGACCCGCCGCTGGTCCGGTGTCATCGCCGCCACCCCCGAACTGGCCGCCGAACTGACCGACGTACTGGCCCAGGCGGCCGACGCGGCGACATCCACACCCTGAGCGGCCGTCGCGCCCCGTTCAGCGGCCGTCGCGCCCCGTTCACCGGACTCCGACTCCGGTGAACGGGGCGCGATCGGCCGTACGGTACCGAGGTCAGCGGCCCATGTAGGATCCCTGACGTGGAACTGCGGCGACTGGAATACTTTCTGGTGCTCGCGCGCGTACTCCATTTCGGGCGGGCGGCCGAGCAACTGCACATTTCGCAGCCGGGCCTGTCGCAGCAGATCAAGGTTCTGGAGCACGAACTCGGCACACCACTGATCCGCCGGGGCAAGGCGATCACTCTCACCACGGCCGGCGAGGTGTTGCGTGAGCAGGGCGAGCGGGTGCTCGCCGAGGCGAGGCTGTGTGTCGAACGGGTACGGGCGGCGGCGGAGCAGCCCGGCGGGGTGCTGCGGGTCGCCTACACCCGCTCCGGCGCCGATCTGACGATGCACGAGCTGGTGGAACGTTTCCGGCTGCGCTATCCCGCGGTTCGGCTGTCGCTGTCCGCCGCGTGGACCAGCCGGAACCTGGAGCTGCTTGAGGCAGGCGAGGTGGACGTCGCGTTCGTGCGGTCGACGGTGCGCCACCGGGCGGTGGAGTCGCTGGTCGTCGCGACGGAGGAGCTGGTCGTGGCGTTGCCCGACGACCACCCGCTGGCGGCCCGGGAACGCGTCCTGACCGACGACGTGGTCGAGCTGCCCCTGGTGCACTGGCCCAGAACCCAGGGACCGGGATACCACGACGAGATCCGGCGGCTGATCTGGGGCGACCGACCCCAGCGGGTGGTCCTGGAGCAACCCGATGCCGAGCACATCCTGCGCGAGGTCGCAGGCCGCGTCGGCATTGCCGTGCTGGACGAGCACCGGGCGCGGAAGCTGTGCCCGCCCGGTGTGTGTGCGACGGTTCGTCGAGCCGGTCCCGACCACCACGCTGGTGCTGGCATGGCGGCTGAACGCCGCGCAGGCGCCGGTGGACCGGTTCGTCGACCTGTGCCGGGAGCACCCGGGCCCCCTCGGCAGGTGAGTGCCCGCGGCGGCGATTTGCAGTCCGGCAACGGTCTGCCGCCGCGGGTTCCGTCGCCTTGGCGACACCGTTCCGGTGCAGGTCAGCGGAGCCTCTACGCAGGTGCGGTGCCGTCGAAAAAGCCGATAACGAACGCTTATCACTGGCGTGAAAACCTTTATTGGACCCCTCGCGTCGGCCCGTGCTGAACTCTCCGGCACTACCGGTGAAGCTCGATGGAGGAGTGAAGATGGGAAATACAGTCGCCGAAAGTCTGGCGGCGGCGTTGCGACGCCACGGGGTGCGCGATGTGTTCGGACAGAGCCTGCCTTCACTGTTCTTCCTGGCGACGCCGGAGCAGTCGATACGACAGGTCGTCTACCGCACGGAGAACGCCGGCGGCGCGATGGCCGACGGCTACTCCAGGGTGACCGGCAAGGTCAGTGTGGTGGCGGCCCAGAACGGTCCCGCCGCGACGCTGCTCGTGCCACCGCTGTCCGAGGCGTTCAAGGCGTCGGTGCCGGTGATCGCCATCGTCCAGGAGGTGCCGAGGCCGGCCCGTGATCGCAATGCCTTCCAAGAGCTGGATCACGTGAAGCTGTTCAGCAGCTGCGCCAAGGCGGTCCACCGCCTCGACGACCCGGCCAGGGTCGACGACTATGTCGACGCGGCGATGACGGAAGCGGCCTCCGGCCGCCCCGGGCCGGTCGTGCTGCTGGTACCCAAGGATGTCCTCGCCGAGCCCGTTCCGGTCGCGTCCACCCGGCGGGCCCAGTACGGCCGGTTCCCGCTGGACCGGTACGCCCCCGGTCCTGAGCAGATCAAGCAGGTCGCCGAACTGCTCGCTACGGCGCGGCGACCGCTGGTGGTCGCCGGGGGCGGGGTGCACGGCTCCGGGGCATCGCCCGAACTGGCCGAACTCCAGGAGCTCGCCGCACTGCCGGTGGCCACGACCGCCATGGGCAAGGGCTCGGTGGACGAGACCCACCCCTTGTCCGTCGGCGTGATCGGCTATGCCATGGGTGTCAACGGGTCGACCCGGCACGCGCGCCCGCTGGTGGAGGACGCCGACCTGATCCTGTTCGTGGGCACGAGGACCAATGAGAACGCCACCGACGGCTGGCGGCTGTTTCCGCCGTCGGCGACCTATGTCCACCTCGACATGGACCCGGTCGAAGTGGGGCGCAACTACGAGGCGTTGCGGCTGGTCGGCGACGCCAAGCTGACCCTGCGGGCGCTGCTGGACGAGTTGAGCGCCCGCCCGCTGGACGTCCGCGCGGCGGCCCGCGAGCAGGTGGCCGCGCAGATCGAGGCGGCACGGAGTGCGTACCAGGCACACATCCTGCCCCTGGCCGGATCGGACGCCTCCCCGATCCGGCCCGAGCGGATCATGCGGGAACTGGACGCCCAGCTCACCGAGGACACGATCGTGGTGGCCGACGCAAGCTACAGCTCCGTGTGGATGTCCAACTATCTGCGGGCCCGGCGGGCCGGCCAGCGATTCCTGGCGCCGCGCGGCCTGGCGGGACTGGGCTGGGGGCTGCCCATGGCGTTGGGTGCGAAGGCCGCACATCCGGACAGCCCGGTCGTCGCGGTGGTCGGCGACGGCGGCTTCGCGCACTGCTGGGCCGAGATCGAGACGGCCGTCCGGATGGATCTGCCGCTCACCGTCATCGTGCTGAACAACGCGATCCTCGGCTACCAGAAGCACTCCGAGCTGCATCAGTTCGCCGTGCACACCGACGCCATCGACTTCGCACCGGTCGATCACGCGGCCATCGCCGCAGCCTGTGGAGCACGCGGCGTTCGCGTCGAGTCCCCCGCCGCGCTGGCCGGAGCCCTGCGCGACGCGCTGGCCTCCCCGGTGGCCACGGTGATCGATGTGATCACCGACCCGGACGCCTACCCGCCGATCTCCGCCTGGGACGGCGACCCCGTACTGACCGAGCTGGCCGGAGGAACGAGTCGATGACCGAGAGCACCTTCGCCGGCTCGGAAAGGTATATGCACCGGGCGCGGCAGATCATCCCGCGCGGGGTGAGTTCCGCCAAACGGGCCGCGCTGCGCCCGACGCCGTTGACCTTCGCCGCGGCGGCCGGCAGCCGGATCACCGATGTGGACGGCAACGAGTACGTCGACTACGTGGCCGGTTACGGCCCGATGCTGCTCGGCCACCAGCCGCCCCAGGTCCTCGACGCGGTACGCGAGCAACTCGCCGTCGGCGTGCTCTACGGCGGCCAGCACGAGGCCGAGGCCGAGCTGGCCGAACGCATCGTCCGGCTGGTGCCCAGCGCGGAGCGGGTGCTGCTCAGCGTGACCGGGAGCGAGGCGGTACAGGCGGCGCTCCGCCTGGCCCGTGCGGCAACCGGGCGGCGGGCGATCGTCAAGTTCGAAGGCCACTATCACGGCTGGCTTGACCCGGTCACGGCCAACGGACCGGGCAGCCCCGTGGGGTCGGGCCCTGCGCCTCGCCCGGTGGTTGTCCCGGACCACAGCGTCGTCGGGCCGGAGGTGCTGGTGTGCCCGTGGAACGACGCGGAGGCGCTGGCCGACCTGCTCGCGCGGCGCGGCGCCGACGTAGCCGCGGTGATCATGGAACCGGTCGCGGTGAACGGCGGCAATCTGTTCGCCGCGGAAGGGTATCTGGCCGAGGCGCGCCGGTTGTGCGACCAGTACGGCTGCCTGCTGGTCTTCGACGAGGTCGTGACCGGTTTCCGGGTGGCGCTCGGCGGGGCGCAGCAGCGGCTCGGGGTCGTTCCCGACCTGACCGTGCTCGCCAAGGCCCTCGGCTCGGGGTTCCCGATCAGCGCGGTGGCGGGCCGGGCCGAGATCATGCGGGTCGCGGAGGGCCCGGTCGCACACGCCGGGACCTACAACGGCAACGCGCTGTCGGTGGCCGCCGCCAACGCCACCCTCGACGTGCTGGAGACGGAACAGGACGTCGTCTATCCCCTTCTGGAGCGCCGGTCCGGTGAGCTGGCGGCGGGCGTCAACGAGCGTGCCGACCGGCACGGGGCACCGTTGCGGGCCACCCGCGCCGGCGCGCTCATCCGGCTGCACTGGGACGCGCCCGACCCGGTGCGCAGCTACGCCGACGCGCTCGCCGGCCGGAGCGGGCCGCTGCACGACCTGGCGGAGAGTTTGATCCGCAGCGGCATCCACACCAGGGAGAGCGGGCTGTGGTACATCTCGGCGGCGCACACCGACGAGGACGTGGCCCGCACGCTGGCCGCCGTCGACCGCGCACTGACCGACGTAGCCCGCTGACCGGTTCGGCAGACGCACTGCCCTGAGCCGCGAGAACGGACAGTCACCGGGGCCGACGGCCGCTGTTCCCCACGGCGCGATCGCCATCAGGGGCGGCCGGACCGTCGGCCCCCGGGCCCCGTACGACCCCGAGCGGCACCCCTGCGGACGCCCGCAAACGCCCACCAAGGGCGCTCTTCCGACCCGCAGTTCACCATCGAATGTTTCGCGGGACACACTGTGCCGGCCCCCCACCTCGCGGCCGGCACGCTCCTGGACCGGGCCGCCGGCCGACCGGCTCTTCGGCGTCGCCGACGGTCAGGAGCGCTCAGGGCATCCCCATCACTCGTTTCGGCTCGCGATTGGGAAGGACTCAGCGAGTGAGAAAGACACAGCACCAGATGACCGAGGCAAGAGGCCGCGACACACGCGGGGCGACCACGGGGACGCCCGAGCGCCCCTTCGGGCGCGGCCTGTGGAGCATGGCCCTCACCGAATTGTGTGAGCGTTACTCCTTCTACGGCCTTCAGGGCATCCTTTCGTTCTACCTGCTCTACTCGCTCGCCGACGGCGGCCTGGCGATGGACCCGTCCGTCGCGGCGGGCATCGTCGGCGCTTACGGCGGCACCGTGTACCTGTGCCAGATTCTCGGTGCCTGGCTGGGCGACCGGCTCGTAAGCCCGAAGAACATGGTGCTGTACGGCGCCCTCGTCATCACGGCCGGGCATGTGGTGCTCGCCTTCGCGCCCGGCTTCGTCGGCCTCGGCGTCGGACTGCTGTGCATCGTTCTCGGCACCGGTGCGTTGAAGACGAACATCACCTCGATCGTCGGGTTCGTACTGGACCAGAACCCGGACGAAAGCCACCGCGACGCCGGCTTCTCCTACTTCTACATGGCCATCAACATCGGTGCGGTGGCCGGCCCGCTCACCACCGGTCTGGTCCAGAACGAACTGGGCTTCCACTACGGGTTCGCGCTGGCGGCCATCGGCATGGGCGCCGCGCTCGTCCAGTACCTGGCCTCGATGAAGCATCTGCCCGAACGCGCCCGGACCGTCAACAACCCCCTGCCCCCGGGCCGCCGCCCGCTCGTCGTCATAGGGGGCCTGGTCTTCGCCGCCGCCGTGGCTGCGGCCGTCGCCAGCGGACTGCTCCGGGCGGGGAACCTGTCCACCGTGGTGACCATCGCCGCGCTGGTGGCCGCCGCCTCCTACTTCCTCACCATGACCACCTCGTCGGCCGTCAGCAGCGACGAGCGCCGACGCATCCTCGGCTATCTTCCCCTCTTCCTGGCATCCGGGGTCTACTTCGGCTTCCTGTTCCAGAAGTTCACCGCGATCTCCATCCTCATCACCGAACGCATCGACCTGCACATCGGCGGATGGAAGTTCCCGGTCGCCTGGATCACGACCGTCAGCCCGCTGGCGCTCGTCCTCGTCATCCCGCTCGTCGCCCGGCTGTGGAACGCCCTCGGGGAGCGCCAGCCCGGGCCGGTGACCAAGGTCGCCATCGGACTGACCCAGATCGGTTGCGCCTATCTGTTCCTGCTCATCATCTCCAAGGCCACCGGTCAGGCCGAGATCCCGTTGGTCCTCATTCTCCTGTTCATGATGGCGGCCGGTTCCTCCGAGGTCTTCGTCGGCCCGATCGGACTGTCCCTGGCCACGAGGATCGGCCCCGAGAAATTCAAGTCCCAGATGGTGGGCCTGAACTTCCTCACGCTTGCCCTCGGTTCGTCCCTGGCGGGCCTGCTCGGCCAACTGTTCACCGCGATCGACAACACCTCCTACTTCGCCGTCACCGCGGTGAGCGGCATCGTGATCGGCGTGGCCCTGCTCGCTGCGCGAGGGCCGCTGGAACGGCTGCTGAAGGCGGGGCTCGAGCGCTGAACGGGCCGGGCGCGCGTGGACTGCCCGGGTCAGTGTTCACGAAGCAGCGGCAGCGGTGACGGCACGATCGGGATCTCGGCCCAGATGGTCTTGCCGGTGGGGGTCTGGCGACTTCCCCAACGCCGGGTGAGCTGCGCCACGATGAGGAGGCCACGGCCGCCCTCGTCGAACGTTCGCGCGCGCTGTAGATGCGGGGCGGTGCTGCTGGTGTCACTCACCTCGCAGATGAGCACGGTGTCGCGGATCAAACGCAACTGAACCGGTGGTTTCCCGTAGCGGAGGGCATTGGTGACCAGCTCGCTGATGACCAGTTCGGTGACGAACTGCTGGTCCGGCAAGTTCCAGGTGGCGAGCACGTGCATCGCTGCTCGGCGGGCCTCGGCCACGCCGGCGGGATCAGAGGGCACCTGCCAGACGGCGACCTGGTCATCGGCGAGGGCCTTGGTCCGTACCAGCAGAAGGGCCGCGTCATCAGAGCGGCGTCCGGGCGGCATGTGGCCCAGCAGCGCATCGCATGCCGTCTCCAGCGAACGCCCGGGGACGGCGAGCGCCGCACGGAACATGCGGAGCTCGGCCTCGGGATCCCCCTGGGCATCCCCCACCAGGCCATCGGTGTAGAAGGCGAGCACGCTGCCTTCCGGGGCCTCGAACTCCGCGACTTCGAACGGCAGGCCGCCCACCCCCAGGGGCGGCCCGGCCGGCGGCTCCAGAAACCGCACCGAGCCGTCGGGTGTCACGAGCACCGGCAGGGGGTGACCCGCACGGGCCATCGCGCAGCGACGCGATACGGGGTCGTACACCGCGTACAGGCAGGTCGCGCCGACCTCCGCCAGCTCCGTCTCCGGCAGCGCGCTGCCATTCTCGGCGGCCTGTTCGTCCAGGCGCAGCACGAGGTCGTCAAGCTGGGTCAGGAGTTCGTCGGGGGCCACATCGGCGTCGGCGAGGGTGCGCACCGCCGTGCACAGCCGTCCCATGGTCGCCGAGGCGTGGATGCCGTGGCCCACGACATCGCCCACCACCAAGGCCACCCTGGCGCCCGACAGCGGAATCACATCGAACCAGTCGCCCCCGACGCCGATCGCCGCGGTGGCGGGCAGATAGCGGGAGGCGATGTCCACGGCGGCGGCGGAGCGCAAGGGGACCCGCTCGGGCAGCAGATTGCGCTGCAGCGCCAGAGACATCAGACGTTCGTGGGTGTAGCGGCGGGCATGGTCGATGTACACCGCCGCACGACTGGACAGTTCCCCCGTGAGCCGGACGTCCTCCTCGCCGAACGGATTCGGGGTGCTGTGCCGGAAGAAGGTGGCCAGGCCGAGTATGACACCGCGGGCGTGCAGCGGCGCCGCCACAATCGAATGGATGCCCTGCTCCCGGGCCAAGCGCCGGGTGATGGTGGCCGGCAACGATCCGCCGGCGTCGAGGTCGTCCGGCCCGCCCAGCACGGGCCGGACAGCCTTCAGCGCACGGGCGATCGACTCGCTGACCCGAGAAGTGTGCAGTTGACCGGGCTTGACCTTGGATTCCGGGCAGCCGGGCAGCACCGACCGCTGTGCGACTCTCCGGAACGCCATCGGCTCGCCCGGATCAACGCTGCCGACCTCTTCACCGCGGAGCACACCGTCCAGGATGTCGACGGTGACGAAGTCGGCGAAGTACTCGGTGGCGACTTGGGCCAGTTCATCGGCGGTGCGGGCGACATCGAGGGTGGTGCCGATCCGCTCGCTCGCCTCGTTCAGGACATTCAGCCGCAGGCGCGCCTGGTACTGGTCCGTGCTGTCGGCGGCGGCCAGGGCGACGGCCCGGATCTGCCCCTCGGGATCCTTGACCGGATACACCCAGCTGAGCCACAAGGGCTGAGGGGCGTTACGCGGCCGCTGGCCCTGGGGTTCAAATGCCACCGGCTGTCCGGTACGCAGGACCTGCTCGGCAGCTCCGGCGACCTCTCTCAGCGGCAGCGGCAGCGGCCCGTGCGCGTCCTCTCCCAAGCGGAACCCGACGAGATCCGGTACGGCCCTCCCCATCCCGGCGGCCACGGCCGGGTTGACGACGATCCGGACGAGGTCGCGGTCGCAGAGCGTCACGGGCAGCGGCATCTGATCGATGGCCCACTGCTTGAGCAGCGCAAGGTCACCTGCCCTGTCGCCCCCCGTTGCGGCCGCAGTGGTGTCGATGATCCAGATGGTGTTGCCCGCGCCGTCCGACGACGGCCGCACGCTGATGCCCGCTCGCTGCACATGGCCCGCACGGTGCCGGAGAACAACCTCCCCGCTCCAGATCTCGTGCCCTGCCCAGCACCGGCTGAGCGCCGGCGGCGCGGGTTCGGCGAACAGATCGAAGAAGGAGCGCCCCACGGCCTCCTCCGGGGCGAGACCCAGCAGCCGACGTCCGCCCGGCCCCCAGGCCGTGAGCTCGCCTGACATCCTCGCCACGCCGACGCTATCGCCCTGCCGGGCGGGCTCCGCAGATTCCTTGTGCATGGGGGTCCACTGTCTGACCATTGTTCCCGGATCGACTGCGCAGGGAGGCCAGCGGCCCCCTTTCAGGGTGCTCCGCACCCCAAGCCCGCGCAAAACAGCCCACCGATCCCCTGCCGACCGCATGCCCTGCACAGGGACAGCGGCTACTCGGCCGCGAGGGCAGCGGCGTCCGGGGTCTGCCGGGTTCTTGACCCGAGGTGGTTGAAGAAGATGTTCAGAACTATCGCGACGAGCGCGGTGACGACGATGCCGCTCTTGAGTACCACTTGGAGTTGCTCAGGAAAGGCGTGGAAGAACTGCGGCTGCGCGACGGGGATGGTTCCCGCGCCGAGACTGACGGCGACGGTGATCAGATTGCGGTCGTCGGTCAGGTCACAGCGGGACAGCGTCTGGATTCCGACGGTCGCGATGGTGCCGAACAGCACGAGCAGGGCGCCTCCCACGGCGGCCTTGGGCAGCGCCGCCGCGACGGCCGCCACTTTGGGGAGACAGCTCAGAAGGATCATGAAAACCCCGGCGACCGCGCAGACGAACCGGCTGCGCACACTGCTGGTCCGCACCAGTCCGACGTTCCCGTTGAAGGTGGTGGGCGGCAGTGGGCTGAACGCGCCGCCGAGCATCGTCGCCACGCCCTCGCCGAGCACGCCTCTCGTCACGGCGCGCTGATCCGGTGCCCGGCCGACGATCGCGCCGACGGCGAAGAAGCTCGCCGTGCTCTCGACGGCCACGATGACCATGGCGATGCTCATGGACACGACGGCGGACATGTCGAATCTGGGCCACCCGAAGTGGAACGGGCCGACGAAGGCGACCCAGTGGGCGTGTGCGACACCGCTGAAGTCGACGGCGCCGACGACGACGCCGACCGCACCGCCGACGACAAGGCCGAGCAGGATGGCGATGCTCCTGAGCAACCCCGTGGTGATGCGATAGGCGACGACGACGGTGAGCACGGTCGCACCCGCGATGGCCAGGTTGCTCGGGCTGCCGAACGCCGGTGCGGACGCGTCACCGCCGCCGGCCAGTGTCACACCGATGGGGAGAATCGCGAGTCCGACCATGGTGATGACGGTTCCCGTCACCAGCGGCGGGAAGAACCGCAACAGCCTTCCGTAGAGCGGAGCGGCCAGGAAGATGACGAGCCCGGCGGGGAAGGCGGCCCCGTAGATCGTCAGCAGTCCGGTGACACCTCCGCCGTGGGCGTTGCCGATCGCGATCGCGGGCCCGATCACCACGGAGGATCCCCCGAGCACGAGCGGCAACCGGATCCCGATCTTCCAGAACCCGATCGATTGGATGAGCGTGCCGATGCCGCCGGTGAACACCACGGCGCTCAGCAGCACCGCCGTCTCGCCCGCCGACAACCCGATGCCTGCGGCGATGATCGCCGGCAACACGACGATCGCCGCATAGAAGGTCAGCAGGTGCTGCAGCCCGTAGAGAACCAGACGTCCCGCAGGTGGTCTTTCGTCCACGGGATGAGTCATGTGCTCACGGCGCTCGAATCCGCTCTGCTGGGTCATGGTCATCTCACTCTCAGTGGTGGTTGCGGTGCCCCCGTCCCTCGTGGTGGGTGCGATTTCCCCCGTGTTCGGTCAGTACGGGCAGCTTCCGCCGTCGACGTTGATGCTCTGTCCGCGGATGGCTTGTACGTGGTCGCTGAGCAGGAAGGAGATGACTGTTGCCACTTCGATGGGTGCGATGTGGCGGCCGAGTTGTTCGTTGGCCATGAACGCGAAGATGTCGTCGGCGTTGTCGGTGGTGTGCCGGGCGTGGGTGTCGGCGACCTGGTGGAGCATGGGGGTGGCGACTCCGCCGGGGCAGACGCAGTTGACGTTGATGGAGTAGGGGGCCCATTCCTGGGCGGTGACCCGGGTGAGGTTGATGACGGCGGCTTTGCTGGCGTTGTAGGCGACCATGTCGGGGTGGCCCTGTTTGCCGGCTTCGGAGGCGACGTTGACGATGCTGCCGCCGGTGCCCTGGTCGATCATGTGTGCCGCTACCAGGCGGGTGACCTCGAAGGGGCCGAACACGTTCACCGCGAACTGGTCGTCCCACAGGGACCGGACGTGGTCGAGCGCGGGAGCCATCTTCACCATGCCGGCGACATTGGCGAGTCCGTCCACCCCGCCGAGCAGGCTGACGGCGCGGTCGACGGTGGCGCGGACGGATGCCTCGTCCCGCAGGTCGAGTCCGACCGGGTAGGCACCGCGGTCGCTGCCGCCGAGGGTGTCGGCGAGTTTCGCCGCCGCTTCCTCGGAGACGTCGGCGATGACCACGCGGGCGCCTTGCTTGAGGAGCAGTTCGACGGTTGCGGAGCCGACGCCGCCGGTGCCGCCGGTCACGAGGAACCGTTTGCCGCGGTGGACGGGGAAGACGGCCGGTTCGGTGACGGGGATGGTGTGGCCGCCGCGGTGGCGCTTGAACTCACCCATGGGACGTCACCGCCCAGGTCGGTGCCTGTCCCGGAGCCAGCTCGGTGAAGTCGGGCAGGCCGCGCAGTGCCTTCTCGGCGCCGCCGGGTGTGTAGGTCGCCACGAGGCGCAGCGGACGCCAGCCGGTGTTGTAGGTGGAGTGGAGGGTGCCCTTGGGGATCCAGATGGCGTCGCCTGCGCGGACGGTGAATTCGGGGGTGTCGCCGACGGTCTGCCGTCCCTCGCCTTCGATCACGTAGAGGACCTCGTCGGCGTCCGGGTGTTCATGCCGGTCGTGGCCCTTGTTCGGGTTGATGACGACTTCCC
The DNA here is from genome assembly GCF_053601275.1 of Streptomyces sp. NPDC004752. Lineage (NCBI taxonomy): Bacteria > Bacillati > Actinomycetota > Actinomycetes > Kitasatosporales > Streptomycetaceae > Streptomyces > Streptomyces sp. NPDC004752. The sequence goes on from NZ_JBSGBN010000136.1 coordinate 17,988, forward strand.
CGAGCGTCGAGGAGGCGCCGGGGACGGTGTCGGGTGTCACGTGCCATTTGATCGACCCCCAGTCAAAAACCATGGTGGGGACGGAGTCCGGGTTCCGGTGCATCGGTTGTCTCCTGTCGGTGTGAGTGTGAGTGTGAGTGTGAGTGTGAGTGTGAGTGTGAGTGTGAGTGTCGGCGTGGGTGTCGGTGTGGGTGGGGGGTCAGTGGGGTGCGGGAAGCTGTTTGAACGCGCGGAGCTGGTCGGCGATGGCGCGTTCGGTGGGCAGGCGTTCCATGGAGGAGGCGCCGAAGAATCCGGCGATGCCGTGTGTCCGGTCCAGGACGTAGCGGACGTCGTCGGGTTCGGCGAGCGGCCCGCCGTGGCAGAGCACATGGATGCCGGGGGCGGCGGCGACGGCGGCGTCGCGCATGTCCTGGAGGCGGTCGACGGCTTCGTCGAGGCTGATCGTCGTCCGGGCGCCGATGGTGCCCTTCGCGGTCAGACCGAGGTGCGGGACGATGATGTCGGCGCCGGCCTGTGCCATCGCGGTGGCCTGGGCCGGGTCGAACACATAGGGGGCGGTGAGCAGTTCGCGTTCGGCGGCGAGTCTGATCATCTCGACCTCATGCTCGAAGCCCATGCCGGTCTCTTCGAGGTTGGCGCGGAAGACGCCGTCGATGAGGCCGACGGTCGGGAAGTTCTGCACGCCGGTGAACCCGATGGTACGCAGCTGGTCGAGGAACCAGGGCATCCGGCGGAACGGGTCGGTGCCGCAGACGCCGGCCAGGACGGGTGTGTGTTCGACGACGGGCAGTACTTCGCCGGCCATGTCCAGCACGATCGCGTTGGCGTCACCGTAGGGCAGCAGTCCGGCGAGTGAGCCGCGTCCGGCCATCCGGAAGCGTCCGGAGTTGTAGATGATGAGCAGGTCCACGCCGCCCGCTTCGGCTGCCTTGGCGGACAGGCCGGTGCCGGCACCGGCACCGATGATGGGCCGTCCCGCCTCCAGCTGGCCGCGGAAGGCGGCGAGTGCCTGGTTACGATCCATGACGCGTCCTCAGCATGAGTTGGTGCAGATGGTCGGCGGCCGACGTCGCGAACTCGGGGTCGTTGACGTGCCGTTCGGTCTCGACCACCTCGACGGCACTGTCGGCCACTGCTTCAAGCGCGGCGTCGGCACACGCGGCGTCCGCCGACGGGTCCCAGAACGCCCCGCCCGGGGCGTCGACGGCGGAGAACCCGCCGCGCGGTACGAACAATGCGGTGGGGCCGGTCGACGCGGCCAGCTTGCTGCCCAGCACGCGGCCGGTCTCGGCGGCCTCGGCCGCGCTGGTCCGCATCAGTGTCACCGTGTCGTTGTGGACCAGGAGGGTGCGGTCCTCGAACTGCTTCGGCACCGTGCTTCGGGGACCGAAGTTCACCATGTCGAGCGCACCGAGGCTGACCACCTGCGGCACGCCGGCCACGGCCGCGGCGGTGAGCCGGTCCGGTCCGGCGGACAGCACACCGCCGACCACCTCGTCGGCGATCTCGGTCGTGGTGAGGTCGAGCACGCCCGCGATATGGCCCCCGGCGACGAGTGCCTCCATCGTGCGTCCGCCCGAACCGGTCGCGTGGAACACCAGGACCTCGTAGCCCAGTTCCTCCAGCCGTCGCCGCGCCGTGTCCACGGCCGGGGTGGTGACACCGAACATGGTCGCCGCGACGAGCGGCTTGTCCTGCGGTGCGGGGCCCGTCCCGCGCCGGGTGCTGTACGCGGTGGCCATCCCGGCGATCGCGGCCGCCGCGTTGGCGAGGACCTGCCGGGACACCGAGTTGACTCCGGCGACATCGACGACGCTGTACATGAGAGTGACGTCCGTCGTGCCGACGTAGGCGGACACATCACCGGCGGCCATGGTGGAGACCAGCAGTTTCGGCAGGCCCACCGGCAACGCCTGCATGACGGTCGCGGCGACCGAGGAGCCGCCGCTGCCGCCGAGGGCGAGCACACCGCTGAGTTTGCCGCGTGCGTACAGGTCCTCGGCGACGGTCCTGGCCCCCGCGGCCATCGTCGCCAGCGCGTGCCCGCGGTCGCCGCGGGACCGCAGCGCCTCCAGGCTCGTGCCCGCGGCCTCGGCGACGGCAGCCGCCCGCACGTCGGCCTTCAGCGTGGGCGCACCCAGCACCCCGGTGTCCACGAGCACGACGTCCTGCCCGTGCTCGATGACGAGGTCGCGGACGAACGCGTACTCCCGGTCCTTGGTGTCCAGGGTCCCGAACAACATGACGGCCACATCGACGCTCCTCGCGCGGTTCCGCCGGTGGCGCGGAACGGTTGGCCCAATACTGTGGTCGGCCGATGGGCGGCTCAAGGGCCAATGTGACGGAAATGGCCCAAGGACGAGAGGTGGCTGCCGCATGTCCTCGCCACGCACCGCGCGTGTCGCCGGTTTCCAGGACAACCTCCGCATCCCCTTCTGGAAGGACCCGAACGGCCTGCGCGGTGGCCGGTCGACATGGTTGGTCACGTTCCGGTGACGTCGGAGACAGAGTCTTGTGTGACGGATCACCTCGGCGTACGGTCCGTACCACCCCAGCGAACAAAGTGTTCGCTGAAGTTGCATCAGGTGTTCGTCCATGACTGATCGTGCACTACAGGAACGCTCCGACGGTTTCTCCGTCGACGCTGCCGACGTGGCTCTGGGAGCCCGGATCCGGGAGTACCGGAAGATGCGGCGGATGTCGTTGCGTGCCCTGGGGGAGGCGGCCCAGGCCAGCCCCGGTTTCCTCAGCCAGTTGGAACGCGGGCAGGTGAACTCCTCCATCGGCATGTTACGGCGGATCGCCGTGGCACTCGGCGTCACCGTGGCCGATCTGTTCGACCCGGACAGCGTGCCCGGTCCGAAGGTGGTGCGACGGGCCGACCGGCCGACGCTGCACACCGCCCCAGGTAGCCGCAAGACACTCATCTCTCAGCGCCCGCTCAGTCATCTGGAGGTGTACGCAGGCGAGTTCGACCCGGGGGCCTCCACCGGTGACGACGCCTACACCCATGGAGACTCCCAGGAGATCCTCCTGGTGATCAGTGGTGCTGTGCGCGTCGAACTCGACGGCCGCGCCCATGAATTGGCAGCCGGCGACAGTATCGAATACCGCTCCTCGGTGCCGCATCGCGTGGTCAACAGCCATGAAACACCTGCCGAGATCCTCTGGATCATCAGCCCGGCGACACCGGACTGACACATCCCGCCGTATCCCCTCGCCTTGCTTCCCCGCCCCGTTGTGTGTCCCGTTCCCTCCTTCTAGCGCACACCCCTTTTCCGTCGCCTTCCCTCATCCGATGGTCCGCGCGCTCTGCGCTCGCGTCGGGCGCTCTGCGCCTGCACTGTCCCTGTGTGTCTCCACCGCTCATCCCTGGAGTCAGCAATGCCCGGAATATCGCACAAAATCATGGGGTGTACCGCTGCTGTCGGTGCCCTGCTTCTGACCCTCACCGGCTGCGTCGGCACCAGCCCTGCCGGGGCCGACGTCGACCTCGGTCCCGGGCCGGCGGCGGCGGGCAAGGTCAAGAAGGGCGCGCTCGACGGTGTCACCCTCACCTTCACCTCCTACGGCGGCATCTTCCAGGACGGCCAGGAGACCGCCGCCGTGAAACCGTTCGCCGCCGAATCGGGGGCGAAGGTGCTCTCCGACGGCCCCACCGACTACACCAAGATCAAGGCTCAGGTCGACGCCAAGAACGTCAACTGGGACGTGGTGGACACCGACACCCTCTGGGCCAATCATCAGTGCGGCAAGCTGCTGATGCCGCTCGACACCTCCATCGTCGACACCTCCAAGCTGCCCAAAGGCATGAAGGGCAAATGCTCCGTGCCGGCCATGAGCTACGGCGTGGTCCTGATGTACGACAAGAAGAAGTTCGGCAACAACCCGCCGAAGGGCTGGGCGGACTTCTTCAACACCGCCAAATACCCCGGCAAGCGCGCGATACCCGGTATCGCGTCGGATGTGTCCCCGGGTGCGCTGGAGGCGGCACTGCTCTCCGACGGGGTCGCTCCCGACAAGCTGTTCCCGCTGGACGTCGACCGGGGGCTCAAGAAGCTGACGAGTGTCCGTTCCTCCCTGGTCTTCTGGGACACCGGTGCCCGCTCACAGCAACTGCTGGAGTCCGGTGAAGTCTCCATGGCCATGGTGTGGTCCGGCCGCGCCTACTCGGCGGTCAAGAACGGCGCCCACTTCGCACCGCAGTGGAACCAGTTCCTGCCGGTCTCCGACTCACTCGCCGTGCCCGTCGGCGCCAAGAACCCCAAGGCGTCCATGGCACTGATCAACTACTACCTGGGCGCCACCCAGCAGTCCAAGCTCTCCGAGCTGACCTCCTACTCGCCGATCAACACCGACTCCCACCCCAAGCTGGACAAGCTCGCCTCGGAGTATGTGACCACCACCCCCGAGAAGCAGGCCCAGGGACTCAAGATCGACAACGTCTGGTGGGCGAAGAACCAGGCGCAGATCATCCAGAAATGGTCCGACTGGCTGGCGAGCTGACCGATGACAGCCTTGATCGACATCGCCTCCCCGGCCACCGGCAGCCGGCCCCGCAAGGGCGCCGACGGCCGGTGGGGGTGGCTGCTGCTGCCCGCGGTGGTCCTGCTGGCCGTGCTCTTCCTGGTGCCGCTGGGCCTGATGGCCTGGCGCAGCGTCACCGAGCCGACGCCCGGCGCGGGCAACTACTCCTGGTTCTTCACCAATGACGTCGCCCTCGCCACGCTGGTCCGCACGCTGACCGTCGGCGCCGTCGTCACCCTGGTGACACTGCTGCTCTCCTACCCGTACGCCTACCTGATGACCGTGGTCGGCGCCCGCGCGCGGATCTGGCTCACCCTGCTGGTGCTGCTGCCGTTCTGGACCAGCCTGATGGTGCGCACCTTCGCCTGGGTGGTGCTGCTCCAGGACAACGGCGTGATCAACCAACTCCTCGGCACCGTGGGCCTGGGGCCACTGCAATTGATCCGTACCCCCGCCGGCGTGGTGATCGGCATGTCCCAGGTGCTGATGCCCTTCATGGTGCTGCCGCTGTTCGCGGTGATGAGCGGCATCGACCGGCGGCTCCTCGACGCCGCGCAGGGCATGGGCGCCCGCCCGGCCATCGCGTTCCTACGGGTCTTCGTGCCGCTGTCGCTGCCCGGCGTGGGCGCGGGCGCGCTGACCGTGTTCATCACCTCCCTCGGCTTCTACATCACCCCGGCCCTGCTGGGCTCACCCGACCAGGCGCTGATCTCGCAGCAGATCTTCACCCAGGTCAACGGGCTGCTGGCGTGGGGCCGTGGCGGAGCGATGGGCATGGTGCTGCTGGCGGTGACGCTGGTCCTGCTCGCACTGGTCGGCGTCGTTCTGCGACTCACCCGCGCCCGGGGAGGAACCCGATGAGGACAGGACCCGCGCGCATCGCGCTCTGGGCGTTCAGCGCCCTGGTGGGCTGCTGGCTCATCGCGCCGACACTGGTGGTGATCCCGCTCAGCTTCACCGACAAGGCGTCCCTGGTGTTCCCGCCGAGCGGCTGGTCCACCCGCTGGTACAGCAACTTCTTCACGAACCGCCAGTGGACCGACGCGCTGCTCGCCTCGCTCCAGGTCGGCGCCCTGGTCGCCCTGGTGGCCACCGCCCTGGGCACCGCCGCCGCGATCGCGCTCACCCGGTCCGCATCCCGCTGGGTGAAGGGGTCGTACGGCCTGCTGCTGGCACCCATGATCGTGCCGACCGTGGTGGTCGGCATCGGCGTGTACGCGCTCTTCCTCCAGTACAACCTGCTGGGCACCCTGCTCGGCTTCGTCACCGCCCATACCGTGCTGGCCCTGCCGTTCGTGATCATCCCGGTGACGGCGAGCCTGCGCGGCTTCGACCGGCGACTGGAGGACGCCGCCCTGATCTGCGGTGCGGGCCGGTGGGGCGCCATCCGGCAGGTGACCCTGCCACTGATCGCCCCCGGCGTCGTCTCCGGTGCCCTGTTCGCCTTCGTCACCAGCTTCGACGAGGTCGTGGTCTCGCTGTTCATCCAGAGCCCCTACCTGCAGACCCTGCCGGTCCGGATGTTCGCCAGCGTGACCCGGGACACCGACCCCACCATCGCCGCGGCCGCCACCCTGATCATCGTCTTCACCACGGTGCTCGTGCTGGCCGCCACCTTCGCCACCGCCAGGAGGAACCGTGTCCGCTGAGACCAGCCTCATCAAGGCGCGCGGAGCCCGTATCGAACTGGCGCAGGTGCGCAAGGAGTACGCGGATTCCGTCGCCGTCGACGACGTCTCCCTGGTCATCGAACCAGGCGAGTTCATGACCCTGCTGGGCCCCAGCGGCTCCGGCAAGACCACCACCCTCAACATCATCGCCGGGTTCACCGGCGCCACTTCGGGCACGCTGACCATCGGCGGCAGACAGATGCAGGACCTGCCACCGCACCGGCGTGACATCGGCATGGTCTTCCAGCACTACGCGCTGTTCCCGCACATGACCGTGGCCGAGAACGTCGCCTTCCCGCTCAAGCAGCGCAAGGTGCCCAAGGCCCGCCGCGCCGAGATGGTCGAGGCGGCACTTCAGACGGTGCGGCTCGGCGACTACGGCCATCGCAGGCCGCGCGAACTCTCCGGAGGCCAGCAGCAGCGGGTCGCCCTGGCCCGGGCCGTGGTGTACGAGCCGAGCGTGCTGCTGATGGACGAGCCGCTCGGCGCACTCGACAAGAAACTGCGCGAATCCCTCCAGTTGGAGATCAAGCGGGTGCACCAGGAGGTCGGCTCCACCTTCGTCTTCGTCACCCACGACCAGGAAGAGGCGCTGGTCCTGTCGGATCGCATCGCCGTCTTCAACGACGGGGGCATCCAGCAGGTCGGCACCGGGAGCGAACTCTACGAAAAGCCCCGCACCCTCTTCGTGGCCGAGTTCCTCGGTGAGTCCTCCACCGTCCGGGGCCGCGTCGAGCCGGACGGCGACGACTCCTGCCTGCGCGTCGGCGATCGCACCGTACGCGTCATCGGCCGCCCGGCCGAGGGCAGCGCGGCCGCCGTCGTGGTCCGCCCCGAGCACATGAGGGTGCAGCCGGCCGCGGCGCCGGTCGCCGCCGGGGTCAACGCACTGCCCGCCCGGGTCACCCAGGAGATCTACCTGGGCTCCGGCCGCAAGCTGGAACTCACGCTGCCCGACGGCACGGTGCTGCTCTCCCGCGAGCAGGCCGACCGGCTGTCCGGCGTCCGCCACGGCGACGAGGTCACCGTGGTCTGGGACGTCGAGCGAGGTGTCCTGCTCGACGATCCCACCAGCACCACCCGCCCAGCCGTCTCCGGTGACCGGGTCCCGGTCACCGCCGTGAAAGAGAGCGGACGATGAGCGCCACCCTCACCACCAGCCCCACCTTCGTCAACGGCGACGTCTCCTTCTGGTTCCGGGAGGGCGGCGTCCCCGCCCGCCGCCCCGCGCTGCCCGGCGACCTCGACGTCGACGTCGCGCTCGTCGGCGGCGGCTATACCTCACTGTGGACCGCCTACTACCTCAAGCAGGCCCAGCCCGATCTGCGGATCGCCGTCCTGGAGAAGGAGTTCGCCGGCTTCGGCGCCTCCGGCCGTAACGGCGGCTGGCTCAGCGCCGAGCCGCCCGGCCAGATGCGCCGATACGCCGCGTCGCACGGCTGGGAGTCGGCCGTCGCCATGCAGCGTGAGATGTTCTCCTCGGTCGACGAGGTCATCCGGGTCGCCGCCGAGGAAGGCATCGACGCCGACATACAGAAGGACGGCTTGCTGCAGGTCGCCACCAACGCCGCGCAGGAGCGACGGCTGCGCGAGCACCTGTCGTCGCTGCGCGCCGAAGGCTGGACCGAGGACGACCTGGTCGAACTCGACCGTGACCAACTCGCCGAGCGAGTCCGTGTCGCGGGCGCCCGGGTCGCCCACTGGAGCCCGCACTGCGCCCGCATCCAGCCCGCCAAACTGGTACGGGGCCTGGCCGACGCGGTCGAGCGGATGGGCGTCGCCATCTACGAGGGCACCGAGGTCACCGAGATCCGCCCACGGGAGGCGGTCACCGCGCACGGCCGCGTCCGGGCGACGTATGTCATCCGGGCGTTGGAGGGGTTCACCGCTGGGCTGCGCGGCCACCACCGGGTCTGGCTGCCCATGAACAGCAGCATGATCGTCACCGAGCCGCTGCCCGCTTCGGCGTGGGAGGAGATCGGCTGGCGCGGCGCCGAACTGCTCAGCGACGATGCCAACTCCTTCTGCTACATCCAGCGCACCACCGACGGCCGTATCGCCATCGGCGGGCGCGGCATCCCGTATATGTTCGGCTCCCACGTCGACCAGCGCGGCGAGACCAAGGCCGCCACTCAGCTGCAACTGCAGGCCATTCTCAGGCAGCACTTCCCGGCCACCGAGGGCGTCGCGATCGACCACACCTGGTCCGGTGTGCTGGGCGTGCCGCGCGACTGGTGCGCCTCCGTCCATCTGGACGAGCGGACCGGACTGGGCTGGGCCGGGGGCTATGTCGGGCACGGCGTGACCTCGACCAACCTCGCCGGACGCACCCTACGCGACCTGATCCTTCGTCAGAAGACCGACCTCACGCGGCTGCCCTGGGTCGACCGCACGGTGCGCGGTTGGGAGCCGGAGCCGCTGCGCTGGCTGGGCGTCCGCAGCCTCTACATCGCCTACCGCGCCGCCGACCGGCATGAGAACTCCGGGTTGCAGCGCACTTCCTTCATCGCACGTGTCGCCAACGCCATCAGCGGCCGCTGAAAGGATCCGACCCCTCATGGACACCACCTCCCTCGTTCCTTCCCTCGTCGTCCTCGATGACTCGGCGAGTGCCGCTCTGCCTCCCGCAAGCCCCAAGCCGGGCGGCGCCCCCGGCCAGCAGGAGACCACCCGTACCCTGTGGAAGTCCCCCGACGGGCTGACGGAGGCCGGTATCTGGGAATGCGGCCCCGGCCTCTTCCCCTCCACCCACGAGGGTTACGACGAGGTGTGTCAGGTGCTGACCGGGTCCGCAACCGTCCACACGGAGGGGGGCGAGGCCGTTGAGCTGCGCCCCGGCTCCACCCTGGTGATGCCGGCCGGCTGGCGGGGCAGCTGGCAGGTCCACGAGGCCCTGCGCAAGATGTACGTGGTGCACACCAACCGGGCCGGTGTGTGAGCCTCGTGCCGCACGGCGGCCGACCGCGGACCGGTGATCCGCGGCGGTCGCCCGCTACCGCCGTCGCGGTGGCCGACGGCCGGATCACCGG
>NZ_JBSGBN010000137.1:0-27191 GCF_053601275.1 Streptomyces sp. NPDC004752
GGGTCCGCGTAGACGGCCACGCTCGCGATCCCCGCGTCCCGGCAGGCCCGGGCCACACGGACAGCGATTTCGCCACGGTTGGCGATGAGCACCTTGCGCACGACGATCCTTTTCCCTTCGTGTCCTGATGGACGCGGGCCCCCGTGGCTCGCGTTGCTGCATGACTGCGCCGGGCTACGGCTGCTCCCAGGCGCTTCTGCGCCAGGCCCCGGGGCCGCGCCGTGTCGGCCGGGCCCGCAGCCCGGCCGTGTGCCGTCGGCGGCGTCCGCCCGGCTCGCCGGGTAAGGGGTGCCGCTCGGCGCGCTGGGCGGCGAGAGCGCGCAGGGCCACCAGTGCGGCCGCCAGCTCCTCCGGCGTCGGACGCCCGCGGACCACGCGCACGTCACTGTCGGCGGACGGGCTCACAGCGGAATGTTCCCGTGCTTGCGGGGCAGCCGGGTGACGCGCTTGTCGCGCAATGCCCACAGGGCGCTTGCCACTTGCTGCCGGGTCTCGTGGGGCATGATCACCACGTCGACATAGCCGCGCTCGGCGGCGACGTACGGATTGCACAGCGCCGTCTCGTACTCCGCGCGCAGCCGCTCTCTCTCGGCCTCCGGGTTCCCGGACTTCTCGAGCGTACGCCTGTGCAGCACGCTCACCGCGCTCTCGCCGCCCATCACCGCGATCTCGGCCGTGGGCCAGGCGAGGTTGACGTCGGTGCCCAGATGCTTGGAGCCCATGACGCCGTAACCGCCGCCGTACGCCTTCCTGGTGACCACCGTGACCATGGGGACGGTCGCCTCCGCGTAGGCGTAGATCAGCTTCGCGCCGCGGCGGATGATGCCGCCCTGCTCCTGTTCGAGACTGGGCATGAACCCCGGAACGTCCACGAACGTCAGGATCGGGATGTGGAAGGCGTCGCACATGCGGATGAAGCGGGCCGCCTTCTCGCTGGCGTCGATGTCGAGCACTCCCGCCATGAAGGTGGGCTGGTTGGCGACGATGCCCACGCTGCGGCCCTCGACGCGGCCGAACCCGCAGATGATGTTGCGGGCGAACAGCGGCTGCACTTCGAGCAGTTCACCGTCGTCGAGCACGGTGTGCACGAGGCGCAGCATGTCGTACGGCTGATTGCGATCGTCTGGAATGAGACCGTCCAGGGCCAGGTCCGCCTCGGTGACGATGTCCTTCTGCCCGCTCTCCGCATAGATGGGCGGGTCCTCCATGTTGTTCGACGGCAGATAGCCGAGCAGCTGCCGTACGTACTCGAACGCGTCCTTCTCGTCGGGTGCGAGGTAATGGGCGTTGCCGGAGACGGTGTTGTGGCTGTGGGCGCCGCCCAGAGCCTCGCGGTCCACGGCCTGGCCCGTGACCGTGCGCAGCACCTCGGGGCCGGTGACGAACATGTGGGAGATTCCGTCGACCATGACCACGAAATCGGTGATCGCGGGAGCATAGACGGCCCCTCCGGCGCACGGCCCGGTCATCAGGGAGATCTGCGGGACCACCCCCGATGCCTCCACATGGCGCTTGACCAGCTCGGCGTAGAGCGCCAGGGACACCACACCCTCCTGGATGCGCGCGCCGCCCGAGTCGTTGATGCCGATGATCGGCGTGCCGGTACGGATCGCGAAGTCGAGCACCTTGACGATCTTCTCGCCGTACACCTCGCCGAGGGAGCCGCCGAAGACGGTGAAGTCCTGGGCGAAGACGCAGACCTGGCGGCCGTCGACCGTGCCGTATCCGGTGATCACGCCGTCGCCGAGGGGACGCTCCCGCTCCATGCCGAAGTTGTGGCTGCGGTGCCGGGCCAGCGCGTCCAGTTCGACGAAGGACCCCGGGTCGAGCAGCGCCTCGACGCGCTCGCGTGCGGTCAGCTTCCCCTTGGCGCGCTGGCGCTCGACCGCTCCGGCGTCGTACGGCTCGGCCACGATGGCTCTGCGCCGGGCCAGTTCGGCGATCCGCTCCTGGGTCGTACCGCCGCCTTTGCCCGGCATTGCCTCTCCTGTACGTGCTGTGTGCGCGGATTCTTCGGTCTGGGTCATGGCAGGGTCACCACCTGGGCCGCGTGCACCAGGCCGGCGCCGAAGCCGACGAGAAGCGCGTGGCCGCCGGACGGCGCGGCACCCTGGGACAGCAGGCTGTCCATGGCGAGTGGAATCGAGGCCGCCGAGGTGTTGCCGGACTCGACGACGTCCCTGGCCACGGCGGTGTGCGGGGCCAGTCCGAGGGTCTTTGCCGCCGAGTCCACGATCCGCGCGTTGGCCTGGTGAGGGATGAACGCGGCCAGATCGGTGGCGTCGATGCCCGCCGCGTCGAGCGCCTGCCGGGAGACCTCCGGCACGCTGTGGGTCGCCCAGCGGAACACGTCGGGGCCCGCCATGCGCAGCACGGGCCAGGGGGCGGAGCCGTCACGGGTGGCCAGCCAGCTCCGGTCGTGCGCGATGAGCCCGTGCCGCTCCCCGTCGGAGCCCCAGACGACCGGGCCGATACCGGGCGTCTCGGCGGGGCCCACGACGACCGCGCCCGCTCCGTCGCCGAACAGGAATGCCGTTCCCCGGTCCTCGGGGTCGATGATGTCGCTCATCTTCTCCGATCCGACGACCAGGGCATGGCCGACGGAACCGGAGCGTACGAGGGAGTCGGCCAGGGCCAGGGCATAGCAGAATCCGGCGCAGGCGGCGCCGATGTCGGTGGCCGCGGCGGCACCCGAGCCGATCAGATGGGCGACCCGAGGCGCAGCCGCGGGCGCCTGTTCGAGATGGGACATCGAGGCCAGCAGCACCACGCCCACGGCGGCCGCGTCGACGCCCGCGTGGGCCAGGGCCTTGACGGACGCCTCGGCCGCCATGGTGACAACCGTTTCCTCGTCCCCGGCGAAGCGCCGGGTGACGATCCCGGACCGGCGGCGTATCCAGGCGTCGGAGGAGTCGATACGGGCGCGCACCTCCTCGTTCCCCACCACCCTGGCCGGCCGGTGGACGCCGATGCCGAGGATGCGGGAGCCCGCCCGGCCTCGCGCGGTGCGCAGTGCCTTCACGGTCATCGCTGCACCTGCGCGGATCCGGCCAAGACCACTGCGAAGGCATCCAACGAGCCGTCCTCGTACCGCCGTCGGCAGGCCCGGCGCTGCACCTTGCCGCTGGAGGTCTTGGACAGCGCGCCCCGGCGCACGACGAGGATGTCGTCGGCGTCCAGCCGGTGGTTCTCGCGTATTGCCTCCCGCACGCGCTCGCGCAGCGTCTGCCCGCCCGGTGTCCGAAGGACCCGGCCGTCGGCCTCGACGACCACCACGAGCCGTTCGCTCGTGCCGTCGTCGACGGAGAAGGCGGCGGAGCAGTTGGGGTGGAGCCCGGGTACCGCCGACTCGGCGGACAACTCGATGTCCTGGGGGTAGTAGTTGCGGCCCCGGCGGATGATGACGTCCTTGAGCCGCCCGGTGACATACAGCTCGCCGTCGTGTACGAAGCCCAGGTCACCGGTGCGCAGATAGGTCTCTTCCGCGGTCAGGGCCGAACCGCCCTTGATGCGGGCGCGGAACGTCTCCTCGCTCAGCCCGGGCCTGCCGAGATACCCGTCGGCGACGCATGGGCCGCTGATCCAGATCTCGCCGACCCGGCCGGGCGGGCAGAGTTCCAGGGTGGCCGGATCCACGGCGCACACCCTGGTGTCGAGGACGGGAACACCGCTGCTGACGACGGGGGTTGCCCCTTCGGCCGCCTCGTCCACGATCTCGACGCGGTCCTCGCCGAGGGCCGCGGCGGACAGCCACAGTGCGGAGGGCTCGCGGTCCTGCGCGCTGCCGGTGGCCTTGAGCGTGTTCTCGGCGAGCCCGTAACCCGGCGCCATGGCACGGGAGTCGAAGCCGTACGGAGCGAATAACGCGGTGAAGGTCTGGATGGTCCGCCAGCGGACGGGTTCGGCGCCGTTGGCGGCGACCCGCCAGCTGGAGAGGTCGCCCACGTCCGCCGTCCTGCCCTCCTCGGCGGCCCGGACGCAGAGTTCGTAGGCGAAGCTCGGGGCCGCCGCGTGGGTGCCGCGGAACCGCGAGATCGCCTCCAGCCAGCGGGCGGGCCGACGGATGAAGGCGTCGGGCGCCATGAGGTACGACGGCACTCCGGCCCACAGCGGGAGCACGATGCCGAACAGCATCCCCATGTCGTGGAAGAGCGGCAGCCAGGACACGAACGTCCCCCGCGGCTCGCACGGCCACAAGTCGTCCGTCTCCACCACGTTGCTCACGAAGTTGGCGTGCGTGACCATCACGCCCTTGGGGTCCCCGGTGGAACCGGAGGTGTACTGGAGCAGCGCGATGCCGTCGGGGTGCGCGGCCGGCAGGGCGTACGAGACGAGGACGTCGGACGACGGGGGAGCGATCGCCTCCGTGTCGAGGAGGGCCAGCCCGGCCAGCTCCGGCAGATCACCGAACCGCTCCTCGAGATCGCGCTTGACCTCCGCCGTGGTGAGCACCGTGGACGTCCCGGCGTCGTCGGCGATGCGCCGCAGCCGCTCGACGCCCTGGCGACGCCGGGGCACCTGGACGGGAGCGCCGGCCACTCCGGCGTACATGCAGCCGAGGAGGGTGCGAACGAATTCCAGCCCGGAGGGGTAGAGCAGCACCGCGCTCTTTCCGGTCAGGCCGGCCGATTCGAGCGCCGCGGCCCGGACGCGCGCCGCGTCGTCGAGTTCCCGGTAGGTGAGGGACTCTCCGGGCTCCTCGCCATTGCGCAGAAAGACATACGCCGTCTCGTCGGGCTGCTTCTCGCGGCGCAGCCGCAGTGCGTCGGGAAGGGTGCGAATCTCGGCCATGTGGCCGTCGGGTGCGGCCGTGCTCACCAGCCCGGCCTCGGATATGTGATCCATGGGCACGCCCTTTCCGTGGAATATACGGTGCAACAGCAATGCGGTACTGGATCTCAAGCCGCCGGAGCGACCCTACCCGGGGATTAGTATGCGTTCTCCAAATTTCACTCATGGCGCGGTAACCGCGTGTTCTGAGGGGAAGTCGGAAAACGCGAACGGGGAACGGTGCGACAAGGGAAAGGCAAGGGGGCGACAAGGAAACGACAAGGGAAAGGCAAGAAGCCCCTGTACCGGTGGAAACTACTTCTCCGGTACAGGGGCGGAGGCGAACGAATGCGATGTACTTCGGGCGGCCTGCCGCGGGGTCGGGCCGTTATGCCGCGTGGACGTCCGCCACCGGACGGTCGATCGCGAGGCGCCACTCGCCGTTCTCGTCCCGGATCAGAACGTCGGTGCACGTCCCGTGGACATGGGTGACCTCGCCGTCCGGACTGGGGATGGCGAGGCTGTAGTCCACGATGAGCAGCGAGGTGTCGCCGGTCGTGTAGGTCTGCAGCACCTTGGAGTTGATCTTCGGGCCCATGGCCAGGAAGTCCTTGAAGAACTGCGTACGGTCGGCGCCCGTGAGCGGGCCGCCGGAGATGTTGGAGATCGCGTCGTCGGTGTACATCGAGTCGTACAGTGCCCCGTCGCCCTCATTGAAAATGCGGACGAAGAGTTCGTTCTGCTTGTGGGGGTCTTCGGGAATGTCGAAACCGAGGCTGCCACTCATGCGGTAACTGCTCCCAACTCTCCGGTGCCATGGTGAGCCGTGCAAAGGCTGTCGCAAAGCATCGCAGAGATTCTTCGTGCTTCGGTCATGAGCCGGTAACCTGGCATTCTGCGGAGCAATGGTGATTCAAGGGTTACCTGTTGGTGGGTGCTGGCCGCCCGGTGGTGACCCGGGGAGTTTCGGCCATGTGGCAGACGGCGTCCAGCGCCCGGCGCGCCGCACCGGGAGTCAATTGCTTTCCTCAAAGTTAGTACTTACCCTGAAGTCGGCCCATGCCCGGCGGCCGGTCGGGCGCGCCGTCGAGGCCTGCGGCGCTGCCGGGGTCATGGGGGGAGCGGGATGCCCGGGGGTTCCATTCGTCCTTCGCTCACCTACCCCATCTCTCCTTATGGCGCTCTTAGTTGCACCATTTCCGACATTTCCCTTACTTCTGCATAATTCGAGCAACATGTTACGGTTGCATGATTCTGTACTGCGCTAGGGGGAGCTGTGCAATTTCAGATCTTGGGGCCCATGGAAGTGTTCGACGAGAGCTGTTCTCTGGGGTTGGGCGGGACCAAGCAGAGAGCGACTCTCGGCTATCTGCTGCTGCAGGCGAATCGCGTGGTGGCGACCAGTCAACTGCTGAACGCCCTGTGGCCTGTTGACGACGCCCCCATCTCCGCGCGGAAGATACTGCAGAACGCCGTCTGGGGGCTACGGCGCGTACTGACCAGGGGAGAATCACCGGATGCCGCTCTGGTGACCCAGGCGCCCGGCTACAAGCTGACCGTCGACTCCAACGACATCGATCTGTTCCGCTTCCAGCGTCAGGTGGACGCCGGACGGGACGAACTCGCGGCCGGTGAGCCGGAGCAGGCCGCACAGATCCTCAAGGGCGCCCTCTCCCTGTGGCGCGGTCCCGTGCTCGCCGATCTGGTCGAAGCCGGCATCAACTGGCCCGAGCTGTCCGCCGCGCAGAACGCGCAATGGGACGCCATGGAGGACTACTTCGAGGCGGAACTGGCCTGCGGACGCCATCTCGCGGTGCTCGGCGAGCTGGAGGCCATGGTCGAGAGCCTCCCCCTGCGGGAGCGGTCCTCCGGGCAGCTCATGCTCGCGCTCTACCGCAGCGGACGGCAGGCGGACGCGCTCAGCGTCTACAGCCGGGTGCGTATCGCACTCGTGGAGGAACTCGGCCTCGAACCAGGCCGGGAGCTCCAGCTGTTGCAGCAGGCGATCCTCGCGCACGACCCGTCCCTGATCCCGCCCAGGGGAGCGGGGCACGGGGAAATGGCCGTCGTACGGGACAGCGCATCCCGCGCACCTCAAGGACCACTCACCGACCAGACCTCCGCCGTCCACGAAACGCCCCTCACGACGGCCTTCACGGCTGAGACGAGGGAACCCGCCGAGCCGCACCTGGCCGCCAGGACCGATGGCCCGGCCGACGTACGTGAAACCGAATTCACGGCCAGGCGGGCCGACACGGCCACCCCCCTATACGGCCCGGGTGATGTGGCCCACGCCATCGCCGAACAGCACGAGGCGGCGGCACGCCCTCACGAATCATTACTGCAGAGTGAGTTAACGGCGGTACCACCCCCCGGCACCGGGAACGGACGGCGCAAGTCCGTCAGCGCCCTGTTGATGCGCACCCAACTCAGCCCGGAGGCGGCCGACACCGACCTCCGTGTCGACGAGACGCTCGAGGACGTCTCCCAGCGCATCCGGGAGAACATCGAGCGCTTCGGAGGGACCGTCAGCGCGAGCATCGGATCCGTGTCGATGGCGCTGTTCGGTGCCCATGACGAGCGCGAGGACGCCGCCGAGCACGCGGTGCTGGCGTCCGTGGCCATCGGCGAGGAACTCCGTGCGGGCTCCGGTGCCGTCGTCCTCACGCCCTCCCCGGCCCAGGAACTTTCCTTCCACGCCGCCGTCGTCACCGGAGAGGCGCTGGTGCGCTACCAGCCCGACGGCGACAGCCCCCTGTCCATCACCGGGACACTGTTCGACCGCGGCCACGCACTGCTGTCGCACGCCGGGGCCGGCGAGATACGGGCCTGCGACGTCACCCGCAGGGCAACCGAGTCCTCGGTCTCCTACGGCCGCAGCGACGACGCCGGCGAGTGGACCGTCCAGGGCGTCAGCAAGGACAGCATGGGACACGATTCCATGCCCACCGTGGAGCGGGAGTTCGAACTCGAGCTGCTGCGCGGACTGGTGGAGCGCACCCGGCACCGGTCCACCTCGCACCTGGTGACGGTGCTCGGGGACGCGGGTACCGGCAAGACCCGCTTGCTCACCGAGTTCGAATGGCAGAACAGCGACCGGTCGTATCTGGCCCGCTTCCGCGAGCTCTCCGAGGGTGCCCAGGTGCCGTCCAGTGCGGTGACCGGCCTGAGCCCCGTACACGCGGTGCAGCGTGAGCTGGTCCGCGCCATCTGCTCGATCCAGCCCGGCGATTCGCCCCGTGCCGCGATGGACAAGCTCGTCGGCACACTGCGGCGGCTCGTCGACGACGAGGCTCGGCTGGGCCGGCTGCTGGAGTGCCTCGCTCCGTACATCGACCCCGATGCCGGAGAACTTGCCCTGCATGACACGGAGTTGGAGCTGATCGCCTGGCGGCAGTTCCTGGAGCGCAATGCGCTCGACAAGCCGCTCGTCCTCGTCGTCGACGATCTGCACCGGGCCGACGACAGTCTGCTGGACTTTGTCTCCGGCTTCGCGGACCTGTCACGGGTACCGGTGTTCGTGGTGGCCTCGGCCCGGCCGGAGCTGCTGGAGCGCCGGCCGGAGTGGGGCGGCGGAAAACGTCATGTCACCACGATCACCCTGGAGGCGCTCTCGGACGCTGCGGTGGACGAGCTGATCGACTTCATGCTCTCGCACGCGCGCAGCGAACAGAAGGGATCGACAGGCCGGTTCCACAAGTGGTTGTACGCCACGGCGGGTGACCGGCCCGATGAGCGGCGCAAGCACGTCCGCAGTCTGCTGAGCATGAGTGCACCGGGACGGTTCTCCACCGTGAACCACAGCCCCCGCTGTGTCACCTCCGCAGGACCGCTGGCCTCCGGCACCGGGCGGATCTAGCAGGTCCGCAGCAGCACTCGAGGAAGCGTCGTCACCTGGTCCGCGTCCGCCCCCTCCCGGGGCAGACGCGGACCAGGTGATTCCCGGCTGCTCAGGCGGCCGACTCGCCGCGCCTGCCGGAACCCAACCGGGACGTGATCGCTTCGGCGACGTCTTCCGTACGGTCGTCGAGATAGAAATGACCGCCGGTGAAGACGCGTACCGCGGTGGGAGCCGTGGACAGATCCGCCCAGGCGGACGCCTCCTCGATCGTCACGACGGGATCCGCGTCACCGACCAGCACGGTCAGCGGGCAGTGCAACGGTCTCCCCGCCGCCCACACGTAGCCCGCGAGCGCCCGGTAGTCGGCGCGCAGCGCGGGCATGACCATCTCCATCAGCTCCGGGTCTTCGAGCACCCGGCTGCCCGTGCCACCGAGCCTGCGGATCTCGGCACGCAGTTGCGCGTCGCCGAGCAGCCGGTCACTGCGCCGCAGACCGGTGGACGGTGCGCTGCGCCCGGACACAAAGAGATGGACGGGGCCGGAAACCGCCTTACGTTCCAGCCGGCGTGCCGTCTCGTAGGCGACGATCGCGCCCATGCTGTGGCCGAAGAACGCGTACGGCCGCCCACCGGACTCCCGCCTCACCTGCTCCGCGATCAGATCGGCCAGCACACCGATGTCCTCGACTCCCGGCTCCCGCCGGCGATCCTGCCGCCCGGGGTACTGCACGGACAGCACATCCACCGACGGCGACAGTGCCCGCGACAGGGGGATGTACGCGCTCGCCGCGCCGCCCGCGTGCGGGAAGCAGTACAGCCGCCGTGCCCCGGCGTCGGCCGTGCCGTACCGCCGGAACCATTCGCCGCGCATGACCCGACCTCCTGTCAAGAGCCGGAGAACCGCTGCTCGTCCTGGTCGCGCAGGATCTCGCAGAGTTCCCGCAGGGCCACGGCAAGCCGGCCCACCTCGGCCTCGGTCAGCAGCACCGACGGCTCGAACCTCAGAGTGTTCACGGCACTGGCGGTCGGGAACGTCCGGATCCGGTGGGCGCGGAACAGATAGCCGGAGACGACATAGCCGAAGGTGTCGGTGACAGCCGCGTCACGGAATCCCGCCACGCTCGATCCGGACTGGTCATGAAATTCCAGTCCCAGCATCAGACCCTTGCCCCGCACGTCCTTGACGACATCGGGGAATTCCGCGCGCAGTTCCTGGAACAGGGCCGTCAGCCGCTCGCCCCATTCGCGCGCCAGCCGGTACGCCCGGCCGTCCTCGGCCTCGAGAAGTTCGAGCACCTTGAGAGCGAGCGTGGAGGAGAAGGTGTCCTTCGCGAACGTCGAGCTGTGCACCAGATCGAATTCGGGGCGGAACCGGCTGCCGCGGACGAGGGTCACGGCCGTCTTGGCGATGCCGCCGCCCAGGCTCTTGGCGAGGGTGTAATAGTCCGCCCGCAGCCCGATGTGGGAGCTGGCGAAGAAGGCGCCGGTGCGGCCCATGCCGCTCTGGATCTCGTCGATCACGATCGGGCAGCCGACCGCCGCGCACGCCTGCTCGATCTTTGCGGCCAGTTCCCGGTCGACCACCTTGATGCCGCCCTCGCCCTGGATCACTTCGAAGACGAACGCGCCGAATACCGGGAAAGCCCGCTCGACGACCTTGATCTCCCCGGCGTCCACGACCATGTCGAAGACGGTGCCGCGCTCCTCCTCGAAGATCTTGGCGAGGGCTTCCGGCTGGTCGAAGGGGATGAACCGGGCCTGCGGAGCCATCGCTGTGAACGGCGTGCGGAACGAGGCGTTGTGCGTCAGCTGGACGCTGCCGACCAGCTTGCCGTGGAAGGAGCCTTCCAGCGTGAGGAACAGCGGCGGCCTGGCCGTGCGCTCCGCGTTCTCCCGTTGGAGGCCGGCGGCCAGCCGCTCGAAGCCGCGGACGTCGCCCGAGCGGTGAGCAGGGGGGATTCCCAGCACGACGTACGCCGACTCCGCGACCTTCGCGGTGCCGTCCTGGACCGCGGTGCGTGCTGAGTCGACGTGCGCGGCGATCTCCTGGCCGAGCGCCTGGATCTTCTGGATCCGGTCGAATTCGGCGTGCTTGAGGGCCACTTCGACGGACTCGGCTCCGCTGTTCGAGAACACCGCGAAATAGGGCTCGTCGACGCCGCATTCACGGTGCAGGATGGCGTTGAGGGCGGCGGCGACATTGCTCGCAGCGGGCTGTCGGGACGCCTGCGCCAGCACCGGTGTGCGGGCGTCCAGGAAGTCCTTGGCGGCCGTGACGATTTCCGGGTGGTTGTGCCCGAGAATGAGTGCGCCATAGCCTCCCGCGTAGTCGAGAACGGATATCCGCTCACCCCGGTCGTCGATGTAGTGGAGCGTGTTTCCCTCGCCCTGCACGTACTCGACGTCGACGCCGAGCATGGACAGCCACTGCAGCATCATCGGATCGGCGAGTTCGAGCTCAGAAGTTTGTGAGGCCATGGGGCCGACCATACGGGCGCGCGCGAATTCGCGTGCCAGTGTGCGGTCATGGTGCGGTAAGCGAGATGAGGGCGGGTTCGGTTAGCGGTGCATGACCTTGCGATGGGCAGCCGGGCACGGGGCGTGGATACGTTTGCCGCATGTCCAGTAACGGGCGAATGACGCCAACGCTTGCGCCCGCCTCGATGCGCGAGGTGATGTCCCGGTTCGCGACCGGTGTCATCGTGCTCACCGTCGGCGGTGAGCATATCCATGGCATGACGGCGAACGCGTTCAGTTCGGTATCCCTGGAGCCGCCACTGCTGCTTTGCTGTGTGTCCCACAGTGCCGTGATGCATAAGTCCGTCTCGGCCGAGCGGCGTTTCGCCGTGTCCATCATGGGGGCCGACCAGGAGCCCCTGGCACGGTACTTCGCGGACAAGGAACGCCCTTTGGGCCCGGCCCAGTTCGACACCGTCGACTGGCGTCCGGGTCCCCGTACGGGTGCCCCGCTCCTGCACGGGGCGCTGGCCTGGCTCGAGTGCGAGCTCACGGAGTCCCACGACTCCGGTGACCACTCGATCTTCATCGGGAAAGTGCTGGACTCGACCCGTGGCACCGGCGAGGACGGGTTGCTGTTCTTCGACGGAAAGTACCGGCGAACCGCCTCCTGACGCTGAGCAGGCGATGACGCACGGAACAAAGCAAAGGGCCCTTGTGTCGGGTGGAATTCCACCCGACACAAGGGCCCTTTGCGTGTCTGTCGATTACCGGACGATGACAGCCGGGTGTGCGTCGCGAACTTTGAAGTAAGTACTTGAGTGGTCAGGGCACCCGGGGTAATTTCCCAGGACGCCCGACCGGGAGGTCATTCATGTCATTCGTGAGCAGTTCCGAAAGCCGGGAGAACCCGTCGCGCCCGTGGCCCGCGTCCACCGCGCGGCGCACGATGTCCCAGGCGGCGCCGAGCACGTCGGTGTTGATCCCGCGCGCCCGGGCGGTCCGTACGACATGCTCCATACCTGCCGACGCGGACAGGATGCTGGATCGGTCACCAGGGTGTTCCCCGGTCGTGATCCGCTCCGCGTAGCCGCCGACGATGCCCGGCAGCGCCCCCATTCCGGCCTGGGCGAGCGGGGCCAGCGCGGTGGGGTCGATGCCCTCCGCCCGCGCGAGGGCGAATGCATGGACCACACCGCTCATGGTTGTCCAGAAGATGTCCAGCAGTGCCACGTCGTACGCCGCGGCCGTGCCGGGATCCGTCCCGAGGTGCAGACCCGTTCCGCCGAGCGCCGCCAACGTCGTGCGATGGCGCGCGTACACGTCCTCGGGACCGCTGTAGAGGATCGCGGCGCCCGGCCCGCCGATGGTGTCGGTCGGCGTGGTGATGGCGCCGTCGAGATAGTCGATGCTCAAAGTGGCGGCCCAGGCGGCCATGGCGCGGGCCTCATGGGGGGAGTCGGCGGTCAGATTCACCAGCGTACGGCCCCGCAGGGCGTCGGCCGCGGGGTCGACGATCGCGTGTACCGCCGCGTAGTCGAGCACGCACACCACCGTCAGCGGTGCCGCCGCAACCGCGTCGGCGACCGAACTCGCGTGCACCGCCCCCCGTGCAACGAGGGACTCCGCTTTGGATGGCGTGCGATTCCACACGGTCGTGGGATGGCCGCGGTCCAGAAATGCTCCGGCGAGCGCCTGCCCCATCGGGCCGAGCCCCAGCACGGTCACGGGTAATGATCTGCCTGAGTCAGAAAGTTGATGGTCCGTCATGTCCGAGAAGCTAGACCCTCACGTCGATGCGAGGGTCAATCCCATGTGGCGGAGGTCTCATGCGCATCGGTGAGCTGTCACGGCGGACCGGCATCAGCCATCGGGCGCTGCGCTACTACGAGGAGCAGGGACTGCTGCGCCCGCTGCGCCGGCCGAGCGGGTACCGCGAGTACTGCGAGGCCGATGTGCTGACCGTACGCCGCATCCGCGTGCTGCTGGCCGCCGGGCTCAACACCGCCACGATCGCGGAAGTGCTGCCCTGGCTCGTGGGGGAGCACGGTGAACACGCCGCCCATGGCCCCGAGTTGCGGGCCATTCTGGACGAGGAGCGCAGCCGGATCAGCGGCGAGATCAGCGAGTTGGGATCGGCCCTCGCGGTGCTGGACTCCGTGATCGAAGCCCCGCTGCGCCTCCAGTCGCCGGAGCGCTCGCCGGTGGGCCAGCCGGTGTCCGGACGGGTTCTGGGGTCACTGCAGAACAGGCAGGGCACGTGGCGAAGAGCGGCTGGTGAGCTGGCGATTACAGGTGCGTCCCTACGCTGAACGAGCCCCGGCGTCTTCCGGGGAATTCAGGTCGCTCATCCCGTGGGAGTCAGCAATGACCAGTCAAGCCTGCCCGTACGCCATGGATCCCGCCGGCCGTGACATTCAGGGAGAAGCGGCTCTGCTCAGGGAGAGGGGGCCCGCGACGCAGGTGGAACTGCCGGGCGGCGTCGTCGTCTGGGCGGTCACCGACACCGCCCTGATCAAGCGGCTGCTGACCGATCCCCGAGTGTCCCGTGACGCCTACCGCCACTGGCCCGCCTGGGAGAACGGTGAGGGGGAGCTGGCCAAGAACTGGTCGATGGCCATGTGGATGGCGGACCGGAACATGATCACTGCCTATGGCGACGAACACCGGCGGCTGCGCAAGCTGGTCGCCAAAGCCTTCACCGCCCGCCGTACCCAGGCTCTGCGCCCGCGGATCGAGGCGATCACGGCCGCTCTCCTGGACGTGATCGAGGCCAAGGGACAGGGACAGCCGCCCGTCGATCTGCGCATGGAGCTGGCCTACGCCCTGCCCACTCAGGTCATCTCCGAACTCCTCGGTGTTCCCGACCGGATACGAAACGAGCTGCTGGGCGTCATCGGCGCCTGGATGACCAGCCAGGACTCCCCGGAGGACACGGCCCGCTACGCGATGCGCGGCTACGAGCTCCTGGTCGAGCTGATCGCCCTCAAGCGCGCCGAGCCCGCCGACGACCTCGTCAGCGCCTTGATCTCCGCGCGCGACGACGAAGCGGGCGCCGGTCTGACCGAGCAGGAACTCGTCGACACCGTCCTGCTGATGTTCACCGCCGGGCACGAGACCACCGCCAACCTTCTCGACCAGGCCGTCTATGCGCTGCTCAGCCATCCCGAGCAGCTGGAGCTGGTCAGGAGCGGTGCGGCGTCCTGGGAGGACGTGATCGAGGAGACGCTGCGGCTCGAGGCCCCCTTCGCCAATCTGCCCATGCGGTACGCGATCGAAGACATCGAGATCGGCGACGGCGTGACCATCCCCAAGGGCGACGCAATGATCATTTCCTTTGCGGCCTCCGGCCGGGACCCGCTTGTGCACGGCGAGGACGCCGACCGCTTCGACATCATGCGCGCCACCCGCCGCGACCACATCGGCTTCGGCCACGGCGTGCACTACTGCGTCGGCGCGCCGCTCGCGCGCCTGGAGGCGGAGATCGCCCTGCCCGCGCTGTTCGAGCGGTTCCCGGGGCTCGCCCTGGCCAAGCCGGCCGACGAGCTGCTGCCGCTGGAGTCGTTCATTTCCAACGGCCACCAGGAGCTGCCGGTCGACCTCGGGCTCACGGCCGCACGCGCGTGACCGGGCTGCTTCCCGCACACAGGGGCGCCCGCCGGACGGTTCCGGCGGGCGCCGCTTCCTTCCTGACATGCCAGGCATGACGTGCCACGGGCGGTCACGAGGTGCCGGTGGCCGGACCCGACGGGCCTGCCCGTTCACAACGCTCCGTGGACCGTCCAGACCGTCTTGACCTCCAGATACGCGTCCAGATT
Source organism: Streptomyces sp. NPDC004752 (assembly GCF_053601275.1). NCBI lineage: Bacteria > Bacillati > Actinomycetota > Actinomycetes > Kitasatosporales > Streptomycetaceae > Streptomyces > Streptomyces sp. NPDC004752. Next base: position 14,887 of record NZ_JBSGBN010000137.1, read on the forward strand.
GGCGCGGCCCATCTCCCGTCCGATGCCGGATGCCTTCATGCCGCCCCAGGGCGCGGCGGGATCGCCCACGGCCCACGCGTTGACGTAGAACATGCCGGCGCGCAGCCGCTTGGCGAGCGAGTGGGCGTGGCCGAGGTCGCGCGTCCACACCCCGGCGGCCAGACCGTACTCGGTGTCGTTGGCGAGCGCGACGGCCTCGTCGATGTCGTCGAAGGGCGTGACGACCAGGACAGGGCCGAAGATCTCCTCCCGGCTGATACTCATGTCCGCCGTCACGTCGGTGAAGATGACGGGCCGGACGACATAACCGTCCTCGGGCTCGGCGGGCGGCACCTCGCCCGTCCGCAGCGTGGCGCCGGCCGCCACGCCGGCCTCGATGTAGCCGCGGACCCGCTCGTACTGCTCGGCCGAGACCAGCGGTCCGTACATCGTCGAGCGGTCCAGCGCCGGGCCCACCGCCGCCTGCCCGGCCGCCTCCGCGAGCCGCTCCACCACCGTGTCGTACAGGCTGCGCTGCACATACAGCCGGGAGCCCGCCACACAACTCTGGCCGCTGTTGAAGTAGATGCCGTCGAAGGCCCCGGCCACTGCCGCGTCCACATCGGCGTCCGCCAGGATGATGTTGGGGCTCTTGCCGCCCAGCTCCAGAGTGACCCGCTTGACGTCGGCCCCGGCCCGGGAGCCGATTTCCCGCCCGACAGCGGTGGAACCGGTGAAGGCGATCTTGTCGACGCCGGGGTGGTCGACAATCGCGGCACCCGTCGTCCCGTCGCCCGTCAGTACGTTGACGGTGCCCGGCGGAAAACCCGCCTCGTCGATCAGCTCGGCCAGCCGCAGTGCCGACAGCGGAGTCTGCTCGGCGGGCTTGAGGAGCACGGTGCAGCCGGCCGCGAGCGCGGGCGCCAGCTTCCAGGCGGCCATCATCAGCGGGAAGTTCCACGGGATGATCTGACCGCAGACGCCGACCGGCTCCAGCCGCGTGTAGCACAGTGTGTCGGGCAGATGGACGGGGAGCGTTCCGCCCTCGATCTTCGTGGGCCAGCCGCTGTAGTAGCGGAAGTGCTCGATCGCGGCGGGGATGTCCATGAACTCATTCACCGTGACCGGCTTGCCGGCGTCGAGCGCCTCCAGCTCGGCCAGTTGGCCCGCGTTCTGCTCGATCAGATCCGCGAGCCGCGACAGCAGCAGGCCACGGGCCGAGGGCGGCACCGCGCCCCACTCGCCGTCGAGGGCCGCCCGCGCGGCAGACGCCGCCGCGGAGACGTCTTCGGTGCCCGCGTGGGCGACATCGCCGATGTGCTGTCCGGTGGAGGGGTCGTACGTGGCGAAGGTGCGGCCGTCGGCGGCGGGTACGAACCGGCCCCCGATGTACAGCAGATGAGGACGGTCGACAAAGGCGGCGGCCTCGGCACCGAGAGCTGGGAGAGCGGCACTCACAGAAACACTCCTCACAGGGACGGACACAGACGGAAGAGGAAGGGAACAAGGGGAACCCAAGAGGGAGAGACATGAGCCACCGGTCGCCGACGTACGCAGGCGACCGGTGGCTCATCGACGGTGGACAGGTCGGCTAGCGAGCCGCCGACGCGGTCGCGCCCGTGGCGATGGCCACCGCCTGCTTCGCCGCGGTGATGCCCGACTCGATGGCCCCGTCGATGTAGCCGCTCCAGCCGTTGGCGATGTCACTGCCGGCGAATGCGATCCTGCCCTGCGGCTTCTGAATCGAGCGGAACGGACCGGTCAGTGTCCCGGGGTGCCTGCACGACCAGCCGCCCAGGGCGAACGGGTCGGCGGCCCAGCTGTGCGCCTTGACGGCCACGACCTCGGCTTCCGGCACGATCTTCCGCAGCTCGCTCTGGACCGCGGCACGGTTGGAGCAGTCGAGCGTGGGGTCGTACGCGAAGCCGAACATCAGTGTGCCGCCGTCGGCCAGCGTGGAGTGCGGGCGGACCGCGCCGAGCCTGGTGCCCTCCGCCGGGTTCGTCGCGAACCGGCCGGTGTTGCCCTTGACGTGCAGCCAGAGCTTCTGCACGTTGGGCACGCCGATGCCCGCCTTGGACACGCTCAGGTACTCACTGGGCAGCGCCGGGCTGAACGAGATGTTCTTCCAGATGTTGACCGGCACGGCGAGGACGGCGACCGGCGCCGTGAAGACCTGGCCGCTGCGGACGGTGACCCGCACCTGGCCGTTGCCCTGCTCGATCTTGGTGACCGGCGACTTGAGCCGCAACTCGGCCGACGCATCCTTCAGCATGCTCTGGAGCAACTGGCCGGTACCCAGCTTCGGGTGATACGTGTTGATGCTCAGGTAGCCCTCGAAGGTGTGCCCGGACAAGGCCCACGACTGCGCGAGCATCGTGAACGCCCCACGCGTGCTGGAGCCGCCCGACAGCCCGCCGGTGGCGCCGTTGATCCAGCTCTCGTCCTCGGGGGAAAGCCTGAGCTGGTTGAGACGGTCACGCATCGAGAGCTTGTCGAGCTCCCGCAGCAGGTCCTCCCGGTACAGCGGCTCGAACGGGCGGGGGAAATAGTCCTTCGACCCGTCGAACATCGGGCTGAACAGGCTCTTCAGCTTCGGAATGACATCCGCGGTCGGGATCGGGGCGAAGCCGCCGTCCTTGGGGAAGTAGTAGCGGTCCGCGCCAAGTCCCGTCGACAGCTCGGTGCCGTAGCGCTTGACCTCGTTCCAGACGTACGGCTGCTTCTCGTCGACGGACTCGCCGCCCATCTCGACGCTCACGCCGTTGAAGTCGGCCGTCCAGGTGCGCCCGCCAATCCGGTCACGCGCCTCGAGGACCAGCGGTCGCAGGCCCTTGGCCCGCAGCTCACGGGCCGCCGTCACGCCGGCGAAACCGGCGCCGATGACGATCGCGTCGTACGAGCCCTCCGAGACGGCGTCGTCCGAAGAGCTGCCTGCCGATGCGAGGTTCGCGCCGACCACACCCGCCGATGCGGCGAGCGCGGTTGCCCCCGCGACCTTCAGAACCCTGCGCCGGGGCAGTGCGTGTGCCGGTGCACTACGAGCGGGCCGGGTGGTGCTGTTGTTCACAATTCCCCCATCAGGGTTCCGGTGTTGACATGCTGTGCGTGCGGACGGCTCCCCAGGGGCGGTTGCCCTGTGGAGCCGTCCGCGGGTGGCGTCGGACGAGTGCGTGCATGGATGACGTGCGGATGCGGAGGTGCGGCGGCGGGACCGCACCGGCGTCGGGCGGCAAGGAATCGATGCCGTCGGACGGAAGGACCTCAGCGGCAGGACCTCAGAAACAGGACGTCACAGGAAGAGCGTGTCCGGGTCGAGCCCGAGCAGGAAACGTCCCTGCAGCTCGAGGTTGGTGTGGGGCGTCATCATCCCGTGGCGTGACAGGCCCTCCATGTCCCGGTAGAAGCGCTGGAACGGCTCCTTGCGGGCGAGTGCGGAAGCGCCGGTGACATCGTGGAGCTCCTCGACGGCCTCCTTCGCCAGCTGGATGGCGAAGCCGGACCGGCCGCGCACCGTGACGCTGTCCTCCACCGACGGGTGCTCGCCGGCGTCGGCCCGCTGCTGCAGGACCTGGACATAGCCGTCGACGAGAGCCTTGGCCGCGGTGATCCGGTTCGCCGCGGCCGCCACTTTGATCTGGGTGAGCGGATGCTGGGCCTGGTCGGTCCAGTTCGTGTAGGTGATGCCCCGTCCCGGAACGCGCGCGACGAACGACTCGTACGCACCCTCGGCGATGCCCAGGTACACCGCGAGGGACACCGCCGAGACGTAGGTGATCAGACCGTAATTGCGGCCGGTGGCACCGGTGTTGGAGCGGTCGCCGGTGGTTCCGGTGACCAGTTCGGCGGCGCCGGCGACACGGCGCGCCGGGACGAACACATTCGTGGCCGTCGTGGTGAAGCTCCCGGTGCCGATCGCCGCGGAGACGTGCCAGTCGTCGGCGATATCCAGCTCGTCCATCGGCACGAGCGCGTACACCGGCTCGGGCGTCCCGTCCGGGTGCTCCGCGATCGCGGCCACGAAGTTCCACTTCGCGCCGCGGCAGCCGGTGTTGAAGTTCCAGCTGCCGTTGAGGACATAGCCGCCGTCGGCGGGAATCGCGCTCGCGGTGGGCGCGAGCCCTCCGGAGATACGGACGTTGCCGTCCGCGAAGATCTCCTCCTGCACCTCGTCCGGGTAGAGCGAGGCCACCCAGGCGCCCTGCACCCAGGCCCCGGCCACCCACCCCGTCGAGCCGCAGCCCCGGGAGATCTCCGTGACCACCGAGATCTGGTCCGCGAGCGAGGCTTCGAGCCCGCCGAACCTGCGGGGGACGGCCAGCCGGAACACGCCGGCCTTCTCGAGCAGTTCGATGTTCTCTTCGGGTATCCAGCGCCGGTCCTCGGCCTCGGTGCCGTTCTCCCGGAGCTTTGGAACGATTGCCTTCACCGCGTCCAGCACGGACGCCGTTTCGACGTTGGACATCGTCATCGTCTCTCCCTTTCCGACGGTCGGTAACTGAGCGGCAATCGCCCGGACTAGCCCTCGCCGAAGGGGTTGTCGACGGCGAAGCGCCACTTGCCGTCCTGGCCGCGCCGCAGTACGTCCAGGCCGGTGCCCGACAGGTGCTGCTCGCCCTCCGGATCGGTCATGTCGATCGTCCAGTCGACGACCAGCAGCGCCGTGTCACCCGTCACATGCGACTCGCGCAGGTTGGCGGTCATTTTCGGCTTCAGCGCGATGAGTTCCCGCAGCGCGTCCTTGCGTGCCTGCCCGGACAGCGGATTTCCCGGCTCCCAGACGGAGATCGCGTCATCGGTGTACATACGGTCGAGCGCCTCGATGTCACCGGAATTGAAAGCCTGCACATACAGCTTTCCGTGCTCTTCCGGGTCGCTGGCGAGGTCGGTGTTCTCGAGTGTGCTTGCCATGTCGAGGCTGCTCCCACTTTCGGTGTAGAGGCCGGAGGTTGAACGTGGCGGTTGAACGTGGCGGTTGAACGTGGCCCGAAGGTAACCGAACCCTCTTCACCGAGACCTCATCGCCAGGCAATGGGCAGCTCACCGCGGCGCTGGTCAGAGGGAGTTACCGGCACATTACTGCCCACTGGGGCCCGCATAGTCAGACTGTTGATCACATTCCCGAAATTACTTGGGCTGTGGTTGTCGACGGGAGTCGGCGAGGAAGGGAATCGCTCGGCCATGAAGGAAATCGCTGTTGTCGGGTTGTCCTGCCGACTGCCGAAGGTCTCGGGCCCTCGGGAATTTTGGGAGCTGCTGCGCGCGGGCCGCAGCGCCGTCACCGAGGGGCCGGACGGTCGCCGCGGCGGATTCCTGGACGCAGTCGGTGAATTCGACGCCGCGTTCTTCGGCGTATCGCCGCGAGAGGCTGCCGCGATGGACCCGCAGCAGCGGCTCGTCCTCGAACTCGCCTGGGAGGCGCTGGAGGACGCGGGCGTCGTGCCCACCGCGCTCGCCGGCAGCCGTACTGCCGTGTACGTCGGCACCCTGCGCGACGACTACACCAGCCTGCTCTACCAGCACGGCGCCGCGGCGATCACCCAGCACACCATGACCGGCCTCAACCGCGGAGTCATCGCCAACCGGGTCTCGTACCACCTCGACCTGCGCGGGCCCAGCCTCACCGTGGACACCGCGCAGTCCTCGTCGCTCGTCGCCGTCCACCTCGCCTGCGAGAGCCTGCGGTCCGGCGCGGCCGAGACGGCGATCGCCGCCGGAGTGAACCTCAACATTCTCGCCGAACACGCCGTCACCGAGGAGCGGTTCGGCGGCCTGTCCCCGGACGGCGAGAGCTACGCCTTCGACGCCAGGGCGAACGGCTTCGTGCCCAGCGAGGGCGGCGGCGCGGTGATCCTCAAGCCACTGGACCGCGCCCTCGCGGACGGCGACCGCATCTACGGAGTCATCCGCGGCAGCGCGGTCAACAGCGACGGAGCCACGCCTGGGCTGGCCGTGCCCAGCCAGGACGCGCAGGAGAGCGTGCTCAGGCAGGCTTACGAGCAGGCCGGTGTCGACCCCCGCACCGTGCAGTACGTCGAGGCACACGGGACCGGCACCCCGGTCGGCGACCCGATCGAGGCGGCGGCGCTCGGCGCGGCACTGGGCACGGGACGGCCGGACGAGGAGCGGCTGCTGATCGGTTCGGCCAAGACCAACGTCGGCCATCTGGAAGGCGCGGCGGGCATCGTGGGCCTGCTCAAGGCACTGCTCAGCCTGCACCACCGCGAGCTGCCACCCAGCCGCAACTTCGACCGGCCCAACCCGGCAATCCCCTTCGACGCGCTCGGCCTGGCCGTCCAGCGCGCGACGATGCCGTGGCCGTACCCGGACCGCCCGCTGGTCGCCGGCGTGAGCTCCTTCGGCATGGGCGGCACGAACTGCCATGTCGTCGTCGGCGAGGGGCCCGCGGCCGCCGCCCCTTCGGGAGAGTGGCACGAACTCCCCGCCGTACTGCCGTGGATCGTCTCGGGGCGGGGAGCCGACGCCCTGCGCGCCCAGGCGGCACGACTGGGCGAAGCCGTACGAGAGACGGACCCCGCCCAGGACCCGGTCGGCGTGGGCTGGTCGCTCGCCGCGACGCGAGCAGTCTTCGACCACCGGGCCGTCGTGCTGGCACCGGTGACCGAAGCACCTCGCGACGCGACCGCCGAGACCGGCGGCCCAGGCGAAGGCGGCGGGAGCGGCGGCCCCGGCAACGGCGCCGAGACCGGCGGCCCCGGCAACGGCGCCGGGACCGGCGGCCCCGGCAACGGCGCCGGGACCGACAGCCCGGCTGAAACCGCCGAGAGCCGTGACGCCGTACGTGACGCCCTGCTCCACGGTCTCGACGCGCTGGCCTCCGGGCGGCCCGCCGCCCATGTCGTCTCCGGCACGGTGAGGCCCGGACGCCTCGCATTCCTCTTCACCGGTCAGGGCAGCCAACGCATCGCCATGGGCGGCGAGTTGTACGCCGCCTACCCCGCCTTCTCCACGGCCTTCGACGAGGTCTGCGCCCAGCTGGACCCGCTCCTCGAACGGCCCCTCGCCGACGTCGTCGCTTCCGGTGCCGGACTCGACGACACCGCCTACACCCAGCCCGCCCTGTTCGCCGTCGAGGTCGCGCTGTTCCGCCTGGTCGAGTCCTGGGGCGTACGCCCCGACCTCCTCGCCGGGCACTCCATCGGCGAGATCGCCGCAGCCCATGTGGCCGGGGTCCTCTCCCTGGCGGACGCCTGCGCGCTCGTCGCCGCCCGAGGACGGCTGATGCAGGCCCTGCCCGCCGGCGGCGCCATGATCGCCGTCGCGGCGGCCGAGGAGTACGTACTGCCGCTGCTGGCCGGTCGCGAGCACGAGGTCACCGTCGCCGCCGTCAACGGCCCCGAAGCCGTGGTGATCTCCGGCGAGGAGGAGCCCACCGCCGATGTCGCCGCCCGGCTCGCCGCGTCGGGTTGCCGGACCAAGCGCCTCACCGTCTCGCACGCCTTCCACTCACCGCTCATGGAGCCTCTGCTGGAGGAATTCCGGGCCGTCGTGGAGACGCTGGACTTCCGTCCTCCGCACATCGGCGTCGTCTCCACCGTGACGGGCCGCCCGGCCGACGCCGAACAGTTGTGCTCCCCGGAGTACTGGGTGGAGCAGGTGCGCCGCCCGGTGCGCTTCCTGGACGCGGTACGGACGTTGGAGGACGAGGGCGTCACCACCTATCTCGAACTCGGCCCGGACGGCGTCTGCGCGGCCATGGTCGCCGATTCGGTCCTCGACCCCGAGGCGGCCACCGCGGTCGCCGCCCTGCGGGCGGGCCGGTCCGAGCCCGGCACCCTGGTCGGCGCGCTGGCGAACGTGTTCGTACGGGGCGGACACGTCGACTGGACCGCCGCGTACGCGGGCACAGGTGCGCGCCGCGCCGAGCTGCCCACGTATGCCTTCCAGCGCGAGCGGCACTGGTTCGACACGAGCGGGCGGAGGGCACTCCCGGCGGCGGCCGGCGCATCCGGCGTCGGGTCCGGCGCCACCTCGGGCTCCGGCGCCACCTCGAACTCCAGCACCCGCCCGGACGGAGGGCCTGACTCCGTACGCGACGAACGCGCCGTCTCGGACCTGGTGAGCGCCCACATCGCGGCGATCCTCGGCCACAGCGACCACCATCGCGTCGAGCACCATCTCACCTTCAAGGAACTCGGGTTCGACTCCCTGATGGCCGTCGAGCTGCGTTCCACACTTGCCACCGCCACCGGCCTGCGGCTGCCCAGCGGCCTGCTCTTCGACCAGCCGACGCCCGCCGCGCTCATCGCCCACCTCGTGACCCGTGTGCTGGGCACGGACACGACGGAGGCGACACAGCCCACGGCCGCACCTGCCGACGACGGCGAACCGATCGCCATCATCGGCATGGCCTCCCGGTACCCGGGCGGCGTCGCCACCCCCGAGGACCTGTGGCGGCTCGTCGCCGACGGCGTGGACGCCGTCTCGTCCTTCCCCGCCGACCGCGGCTGGGACGAGGACCTCTACGACCGCGACCCCGAGCAGACCGGCCGCAGCTCCGTCGACCAGGGCGGATTCATCCACGACGCGGGCCGGTTCGACGCCGCCTTCTTCGGCATCTCACCGCGCGAAGCCCTGAGCATGGACCCCCAGCAGCGCATACTCCTGGAAACCGCCTGGGAGGCCGTCGAACGCGCGGGGCTCGACCCCCGTACGCTCGGCGGCAGCCGCACCGGTGTGTTCGTCGGCGCCACCGTGCTCGACTACGGCCCCCGCATGCACGAAGCGGACAGCGCCGCCGAAGGCCATGTCCTCACCGGCACCACCGCAAGCGTCATGTCGGGTCGCATCGCTTACCAGTTGGGCCTCGTCGGCCCCGCCGTCACCGTCGACACGGCCTGCTCCTCGTCGCTGGTGGCGCTGCACATGGCCGTGCGCTCGCTGCGCTCGGGCGAGTCGTCGATGGCGCTCGCGGGCGGTGTCACGGTGATGTCGTCGCCCGGCATGTTCGTCGAGTTCTCCCGGCAGCGCGGGCTCGCTGCCGACGGCCGCAGCAAGGCGTTCTCGGCCGACGCGGACGGCACCTCCTGGGCCGAGGGCGCGGGCCTGCTGCTCGTCGAGCGGCTCTCCGACGCGCGCCGCAACGGCCATCCCGTACTCGCGGTGATCCGCGGCACCGCCGTCAACCAGGACGGCGCGTCCAACGGGCTGACCGCGCCCAACGGCCCTTCCCAGGAACGGGTGATCCGCCAGGCCCTGGCGGATGCGGGCCTGACGGCCGCAGACGTCGACGCGGTCGAGGCGCACGGCACCGGGACCCGGCTCGGCGACCCGATCGAGGCCGAGGCGATCCTCGCCACATACGGTCGGGACCGCGCCGGCCAGGAACCGGTGTACCTCGGTTCGCTGAAGTCGAACATCGGCCACGCTCAAGCCGCCGCGGGCGTCGGCGGCGTCATCAAGATGGTCCAGGCGATACGGCACGGCGTGCTGCCGCGCACGCTGCATGTCGCCGAGCCGACCCCGCACGTCGACTGGACCGGCGGAGCGGTCGAGCTTCTCACCGAGCAGCGGGACTGGCCCACCAACCACCGCCCGCGGCGCGGCGCCGTGTCCTCGTTCGGGATCAGCGGCACCAACGCCCACGTGATCATCGAGCAGTTCGAGCCCGAGGCCGCCCCCGTCACGGCGGGGGAGAGCGGGTCCCGGAACCTCCCCTGGGCGATCTCCGGCCGTTCGGATGCCGCCCTGCGGGCCCAGGCAGGACGCCTGCGCGACCATCTGCTCCACCTCCCGGAGCCGAACCCCTCGGCGGTCGGACACGCCCTGGCCACGACGCGTACCTCCTTCGAGGAGCGAGCCGTCGTCACCGGCACCGGTATCGACGACCTGCTCGCCGGGCTCGACGCACTCGTCCGTGACGAGGACAGCCCCCAGGTGGTGCGCGGCAGCGCCGCCCGCGCCGGTCGTACGGCCTTCCTCTTCACCGGCCAAGGCGCCCAACGGCTGGGCATGGGACGGGAACTGTACGAGACATATCCGGTCTTCGCCGATGCCTTCGACGTCGTGTGCGCAGAACTCGACGCCCATCTGGACCGCCCGCTGCGCACCGTGATGTTCGTGGACCCGGACCTAGACCCGGACCCGGACCCGGAATCGTACGAGAGTGGGGACGGCGCCCCGGTCGACGCGGACCTCCTGCACCGGACCACGTACACCCAACCCGCGCTGTTCGCGGTCGAGGTCGCGCTCGCCCGGCTGCTGGAGCACCACGGACTCACCCCGGACCTCGTGGCCGGTCACTCGATCGGTGAGCTGGCGGCCGCCCACATCGCCGGCGTGTGGTCTCTCGCCGACGCGGCGCGCCTGGTCGCGGCGCGCGGCCGCCTCATGGAGGCGGCCCGCGGCGGCGGCGCCATGATCGCCGTCCAGGCCGGTGAGGACGAGGTCCGCGAGACGCTCGCGGATCACGAGCAGGCCGTCGCCGTCGCCGCCGTCAACGGCCCGGAAGCGGTGGTGATCTCGGGCGACGCCTCCGTGGCCCTCGCCGTCGCGGAGACCTGGGAGGCCCGAGGCCGCCGCACGCGCAGGCTCCGGGTGAGCCATGCCTTCCACTCGCCTCACATGGACGAGGTACTGGAGGAGTTCCGGGTCGTCGCCGCCGGGCTCACCTACCACGCGCCCCGGATCCCGGTCGTCTCCACCGTCACCGGCGAGTCGGCGCACGACGACGAACTGTGCTCCCCGGACTACTGGGTGCGCCAGATCCGCGAGCCCGTCCGCTTCCTCGACGCCGTACGCACACTGGAGACCCAGGGCGCCACCGTGCTCATCGAGGTCGGCCCCGACGCCATTCTCGCGGCCATGGCGGCCGGCTCGCTCACCACCGGGGCGGTGACCGCGATCGCCCTCCAGCGCGCGGGCCGCGCCGAGCCCGAGACCTTCGTCGCGGGAGTCGCCCGGGCCCACACGGCGGGCGCCGCCGTCGACCTGGCGTCGTTCTTCCCCGGCGCCGCGCCGGTCGAGCTGCCCACGTACGCCTTCCAGCGCGAGCACTACTGGCTCGTCCCCGAGGCGCGCGGCGACGCCCGACGGCTGGGCCTCGACCCGTCGAACCACCCGCTGCTCACCACCGCGGTCGAGTTGGCGGGCCGCGACGAGACCGTGCTCACCAGCCGTCTTTCGCTCGCCGGCCACCCCTGGCTGGCCGACCACAGCATCGAGGGCACGGTCCTCGTCCCCGCCACCGCCTTCCTCGAACTGGCCGTGGCCGCGGGCGACCGCGCCGCCGCCGGCCACGTCGCCGAATTGACCCTGGAGGCCCCGCTCCCCCTGCCCGAGCGCCAGGCCGTGCGCGTCCAGGTCGCGGTCGCCGCGCCCGACGCCTCCGGCAACCGGCCCTTCAGCGTCCACGCGAGCCCCGACACCGGCGACGACGAGCCGCGTACCTGGACCCGGCACGCCTCCGGCCTGCTGAGTGCCGCCGCCCCGCCCGTACGAGACCTGCGCACATGGCCGCCCCGGGGCGCCGCGCCGGAACCGGTCACCGACGCCTACGAGCGGCTCGCCGCCCTCGGGTACGGATACGGGCCGGCCTTCCAGGGACTGCACGCCCTGTGGCGCGCGGGCGACGACCTGTACGCCGAACTGCGGCTGCCCGAGGACCAGCGCGCGACAGCAGAGCGGTACGCCCTGCACCCGGCCCTCCTCGACGCCGTACTCCACCCGCTCGTCCTGAGCACCGCCGACCCGGGCCGACCCGACCTCATCCGGCTGCCGTTCGCGTGGGGCGACGTCGCCGTGCACGCCACGGGAGCGACCGAACTGCGCGCGCACATCGCCCGGACAGGCCCTGACACCGTGGCCCTCACCCTCGCGGACGGCACCGGTGCGCCGGTCGCCGCCGTCGAGTCGCTGGCGCTGCGTCCGATGCCGAAGGAAGCGCTGCGCCGGACGACGACGGGTGGAGCGCGCGATGGGCTGTTCGGGGTGGAGTGGCGGCGGATCGCGGTGCCGGAGGTCCGTGGGGATGCGGCGGGTGTTGTCGTACGGGTGTCGGGGGATGGTGCCGCGGGGCGTGCGCTGGATCTGGTTCAGCGGTTCCTGGCTGAGGAGGGGGGTGGGGGTTCGTGTCTGGTTGTGGTGACGTCGGGTGCGGTTGCGGTTGGTGGTGGTGAGGATGTCAGGGATCTGGGTGCGGCGCCGGTGTGGGGTTTGGTGCGGGCTGCGCAGTCGGAGAATCCGGGTCGGTTGGTGTTGGTGGATCTGGAGGGTTCGGATGAGTTGCTGGCTGCGGCTGTGGCGTCGGGTGAGCCGCAGGTCGCGGTGCGGGGTGGGGAGTTGCGTGTTCCCCGGCTGACCCGGGC
>NZ_JBSGBN010000138.1:0-26880 GCF_053601275.1 Streptomyces sp. NPDC004752
GGAGCCTGGGGCTTGGCTGCCTGCTTCAGCGCTTTCCAGGTTTTCGGGCCCACCTCGCCGTCGGCATCCAACCCGTGGGCCTGCTGGAATTCCTTTACCGCCGCATCGGTGTCGAGGCCGAACTCGCCGTCGACACCGAGCTTGAACCCGAGGCTGTTGAGCAGTTTCTGGAGGGTTTTGACAGCGTCGCTTATGCTGCCGAACTTCAACTCCGGCTGGGAGTTCGGGGCCTTCGACGGGTTGGCCGGGATGTGCTGGCCGGTGTCGGAGTCGCTGAACTTCACCGGTCGGTACGGCTTGTACTCACTGCCAGGGTTCAGCCCGTAGCTGAGCACACGGTGGTCGGTCCCGTGATGGCCGCGCTGCTCGTACGCGCGGTACGCGGTGTGCGTGTTGTCCGTCCACCCATCGAACATCACCACGTGGCGCGTGTTGTTGTTGCCTGTGGAGTCGATCAGAAGATCGCCGGGCCGCAGATCCTCAACAGTGATCGGCCTGGTGATGCTCCGACTGGTCGCCAGCCCCACGGTGTTGGGAGAACCGTTCAGTCCGAGGGCCATGGAGACGAAGCCGGAGCAGTCCTGGCGGTAGCCGTCGGTCCAGTTCTTGCCCTGGCTGTAGGGAACCTGGGAACCGCCGTTGGCGGTGAGCCAGCTGGCCGCGCGCAGCAGGACCTCGGCGCGGGTGACGGGCGACGCCTGCGTGCTTCCCTTGGCGCTGACCGTGGTGGCGGTGACGGCTGTGGCCGGGCCGGCGCCGAGGGTCGTGATACCGGTCAGGGCGAGGCCACCGACGACCGCCGATGTCAGGATTAAGCGTGCTCTGCGGCTCGTTCGTGAGCGCAGCGACATGTGATGTCTCCTGCAATTGTCTGAAGGGGATCGTGGTGGGGCAGCCTGTGAGCGCGTTCAGCAACGGCAGATATCCCTCGCGAGGCTCCTGGCTCCCGCCACGATTAGCTAGTGCGTAATCCGATTGAGTGTGGGGGTTGAGCGCTAGTTCGGCGAAACATACTCGCGGTGGCGCGTACGCGTCAACCGTGATCGGGAGTGAGTTTTCGAGGCCGATATCCGGGACTGACTGGGCGTCTACCGCCCAGGCGTGCCCGACCAACTCGACTCCATTGTCCGGATTCTTTTGCCCAAGAACCCGGCATATCGCCCGTGAAGCGCCGAAGTGGTTGCGGAGGTGGTGGGAGATATCCAGTATGCCCTGGGTGTTGAGGACCCGGCCGATGCGAGCGGAAGGGCAGATTTGTCTGACGCTGTGGACGGCGACGCTCGTCATTCGGAGCGTATCCGGGTACTGGATCGCCGCGTCTTCGAACTGGAACTCCGGTTCGTACGGGATGGCCAGAAAGTGATCGAGGTGCGCGTAGAGCGCGCCGAACTCACCGGCCGGTCGGGCGACACGCGAGGGGCCGCAGCCTTGTACAACCGCCTTGGCCGTGACGGTCGGATGCCCTGGACAGCAGCCTTGCCCTGAGTGGGGGCGCTGGGCGTTCGTCAGACAGGCATTCGTGTCCCTGTCGACATATGGGCGATGGCGCAATGCCATGGCACGGGGGCGGGCCTGTGAGTTCCGTTCGGCAGCGTGAGGGTGCTTGGAACCGAGATTGGGGAGAACATGTGAAGTATTGGCTGATGATTGCCGAGTAAAAGGCGTCTGCGTACGAGATGGCGCGGGGACTGAAGGGCTGGGATCCGTCCTTTTCGGCGGTTACCGGCCCCGACGCGGAGAAGGGGGACGCCGTGCTCCTTTGGCGTGGCGGGAAGGGCGGCGGCATCGTGGCGATGGGCGAGATCGTCGGCACGACGCCGACGCGATCCAGAAGACGTCTTCGGCTCGGATCTCAGGATACGGAAGACGTTGAAGACGTTAACGACTCAGAAGGATCACTGGTCAGGGTCACCGTTGAGTTCGAGGGTCTCATGTCGGCTACCCCGGTCTCTTCCGATGTGTTGCGGGCCGCTGGCTTCGCCGACGTGGGGAGACGTGCGCGGTCCGGTCAACCCGTAGCGCACTGGGTGGTTGCGGGTACGCATAGGAACCCGTACTCCCCCGAGTTGGAAAGCGACGTGAGAAGCCGATCTTCCGAGTGCGTCGGCTCAACGGGGTGCAGGTTTCTGTCGGCAGCACGGATCCCTTCCGGGGCGCACCCCGGGTCAATCTCACCTTGAATCCCTCCAGCGACCTGTCGGCCGCCACCACGATTCGGGACTTGCTCGCCCTGCTGGAGCGCGAGCCGGCTATCGCCGCGTCACTCGGCGGGGTTGACGAAGCCCAGCTTCTCGCCGCCATGGTCCAACGAGCCCGACGGCAGGCGGACCTGGACGAACTGCGGGAGGCGGCTGAAGATCCCGCAAGCAGCGAGGGAACCCTGTAGAAGCTCGTCCAGCGCATGACCTGGATCTTTGGTCGCGAGTTCCTCCCCGGAACCGCTCGCCGCAACCTCACGGTGCGGGATCAGCTGGACTTGGCGCTGCTCCGACCGGACGGCACCCTGCGTGATCGAGAATGCGCGGCGGACTCTCGACTGGGCGCCGCCGACGAAATAAGGGAGCGTGCCGACGAACCGACACCCTCGTACGGGCAGGCAGGTGCCACACCACTCCTTCAGCGGCACGCATGTCCTCGGGTGTTGGAGCGCCCGGAGACGGCGCGATGTACCGACCGCCCGACGGCCTGCGCAGTGCGGGAACTGCCATCCCCGCACCGTCCACAAGGAGCTGCCCGTGCGCCTGCTGCCCGAGGCGAGCACAGCGCCGACCACCCCCACGACGACCCGAGCCGCACGACAGGAGGATGCCCGGGTTCAGGCCCTGCGACGCGTCTGCGCCGGACTCACCACGACGGTCAGCCCACACAGCGCGGCACGGCTGGCCGACCTGATGACCGGATCGCGGAACGAGAAGGCCGCCTGATGAGGCTTCGTCCAGAGAAACGGCCCCTGATGGGGCTCTTTGAGTTTGGCTCTGTCCGCAGTTCCGTGAATCCCCAGGTCAGGGAGGGGAACGAGGGATCGTTTCGGCAGAGTGTTTCCTGCCATGGCGAGCAAGACGGTCGAGGCTGTGCTGTTTCCCGGGATCGATGTGCGAGTGGAGCGCGGTCAGCGACTCCTCCGACCTCCTTGAGGTGGAGGCGGGGTCCACCGTTCTACCGGGGCCGGTGCCCGGGCTGCCGGAAGCAGGCGAGGTGCACACACACAGCACGTGCCAACGTGCCCTGGACGAAAGGCTATTGGGCCCTCGCCGGGTCGTGGTCCGGCTTCGGGTGCGCCGGTACTTCTGTGACCGGAAGAGCTGTTCCCGCAGGACGTTCAACCACTTCGACGGCGAGGGCGAGAACATGGAGGTCGAACTCACGGAAGACCCGGAGGTGGCGAAGCTCTGCGAGTCGGCCTTCGAGGCCGTGTGGCAGCGAGCAACGCCCCACGTTGAGTTGGAGTTGACCTGACAGACCGAACAGCACCGTCACATTGATATGTCATCGCCATCTTCGAGTGTCCAGGAAGCCCGCAAGGCGCTCGGGCAACGCCTGGCCGAGATCCGCCAAGGAGCCGGACTCACCGAGCGAGCGCTGGCCCAGAGCCTGGGTTGGCACGAGTCGAGGCTTCGCGTTTCGAGAGCGGCACTCGCGCTGATCAACCTCGGACTCACCCGCACGAGCGGCACCTGGACGGTCAACCCGGCCACCACATAGACCGAGGGGCCATCCGGCACACGGCCGGACAGCCCCTCAGCAAGATTTTCATGAGTCTTCCAGGCGCAGGCGCAGGCGCAGGCGCAGGCGCCTTAGCCGTCACCGCTGTTGCCGTTGGAGGCTGGGGCGGTGATGTGGGGCAGGGTCAGACCCCGGTCCAGCCTCCGACGCCGCTGGTGCCGGGGCTGGGGGCCGGGCCAGTGCCGGGGGTGGTGCCGATGCCGCCGCCCCCGCCAGGGTTGAGACCGATCGAGGGAGAGCCAATGCCGCCGACGCCGGGGTTGCCGGAGCCGAAGCCGCCGCCATAGGCACCGGGGTTGACCGTGCTGAGCCCACCGCCGATGCTGCCACCTGGGTTCAGGGTGAGCGGGGGGCTGGCGGGGTTGCTGGTGGAGCCGTTGAACTGGCTGGTGTTGCCAGCGCCGTTGCTCCAGGCACCGCTGCCGGACTGCGGGATGACGCCGGTGTTACCGATGTTGAAATTGCTTGTGTTGCCGGCGCCGTTGCTCCAGGCACCGCTGCCGGACTGGGGGATGACGCCGGTGTTACCGGTGTAGCCAGTGTTGAACTGGCTGGAGTCACCGGCGCCGCCGGAGCTGGTCCAGCCAACGTTGGTCGAAGGCGGGGTGTTGCCGCTCGGACTCGTGGCGCCCTGCATCGGGTCCAGACCGGCGATCGGACCAGGCGTTCCGGGCGACGTGGGTGCCGACGAGCCGCCCCTGGCCGCGCCGGTGGCTTCGGCCCTGCTGGGAAGCGTGCCGGTTCCTGTGGCGGGAGTCGTGCCGGTGCCGGTGCCCCTGCTCGGACCCGGGTTGGTTCCTGTGGCGGGAGTCGTGCCGGTGGCCGTGCCCCTGCTGGGAAGCGTGCCGGTTCCTGTGGTGGGAGTCGTGCCGGTGCCGGTGCCCCTGCTCGGACCCGGGTTGGTCCCCGTGGCCGGAGCCGGTGCCTGGGGCTTGGCCGGAGCCGGTGCCTGGGGCTTGGCCGGAGCTTGGGGCTTGGCCGGGGCCGGTGCCTGGGGCTTGCCCGGAGCCGGAGCCTGGGGCTTGCCCGGGGCCTGGGGCTTGGCCGGAGCCTGGGGCTTGCCCGGGGCCTGGGGCTTGGCCGGAGCCTGGGGCTTGGCGGGAGCCTGGGGCTTGGCCGGAGCCGGAGCCTGGGGCTTGCCCGGGGCCTGGGGCTTGGCCGGAGCCGGAGCCTGGGGCTTGCCCGGAGCCTGGGGCTTGCCCGGAGCCTGAGGTTTGGCCGGAGCCTGGGGCTTGGCTGCCTGCTTCAGCGCTTTCCAGGTTTTCGGGCCCACCTCGCCGTCGGCATCCAACCCGTGGGCCTGCTGGAATTCCTTCACCGCCGCATCGGTGCCGAGGCCGAACTCGCCGTCGACATCGAGCTTGAACCCGAGGCTGTTGAGCAGTTTCTGGAGGGTTTTGACAGCGTCGCTTATGCTGCCGAACTTCAACTCCGACTGGGCCGGGGTCTGGGGCTTCGACGGGTTGGCCGGGATGTGCTGGCCGGTGTCGGAGTCGCTGAACTTCACCGGTCGGTACGGCTTGTACTCACTGCCAGGGTTCAGCCCGTAGCTGAGCACACGGTGGTCGGTCCCGTGATGGCCGCGCTGCTCGTACGCGCGGTACGCGGTGTGCGTGTTGTCCGTCCACCCATCGAACATCACCACGTGGCGCGTGTTGTTGTTGCCTGTGGAGTCGATCAGAAGATCGCCGGGCCGCAGATCCTCAACAGTGATCGGCCTGGTGATGCTCCGACTGGTCGCCAGCCCCACGGTGTTGGGGGAACCGTTCAGTCCGAGGGCCATGGAGACGAAGCCGGAGCAGTCCTGGCGGTAGCCGTCGGTCCAGTTCTTGCCCTGGCTGTAGGGAACCTGGGAACCGCCGTTGGCGGTGAGCCAGCTGGCCGCGCGCAGCAGGACCTCGGCGCGGGTGACGGGCGACGCCTGCGTGCTTCCCTTGGCGCTGACCGTGGTGGCGGTGACGGCTGTGGCCGGGCCGGCGCCGAGGGTCGTGATACCGGTCAGGGCGAGGCCACCGACGACCGCCGATGTCAGGATTAAGCGTGCTCTGCGGCTCGTTCGTGAGCGCAGCGACATGTAATTCCTCCCGCAATTGTGGGGGATTTGTGGTGGGGCAGCCTGTGAGCGCGTTCAGGAACGGCAGATATCCCTCGCGGGGCTCCTGGCTCCCGCCACTGTTAACCGGTACGTAACCGATTGGGTGTGGTGGGTTTGGCGCTCGTTCGGCGAAACATATCCAGGGTGGCGCGTACGCGTCAACCGCGGTCGGGAGTGGGTGTTCGAGGCCGATATCAGGGACTGACTGGGCGTCTACCGCCCAGGCGTGCCCGACCAACTCGACTCCATTGTCCGGATTCTTTTGCCCAAGGACCCGGCATGTCGCCCGTGAAGCGCCGAAGTGGTTGCGGAGGTGGTGGGAGATATCCAGTATGCCCTGGGTGTTGAGGACCCGGCCGATGCGAGCGGAAGGGCAGATTTGTCTGACGCTGTGGACGGCGACGCTCGTCATTCGGAGCGTATCCGGGTACTGGATCGCTGCATCTTCGAACTGGAACTCCGGTTCGGACGGGATGGCCAGAAAGTGATCGAGGCGCGCGTAGAGCACGCCGAACTCACCGGCCGGTCGGGCGACACGCGAGGGGCCGCGGCCTTGTACAACCGCCTCGGCCGTGACTGTCAGGACTTCCTTGGCCTCTACGACATGCAGGCACTCAACGCCTTCGAAGGTGTCGCACGGTGGATCGCAAGATCGGGCGCTGAGTAACCAGCTCGTGTCTGGGTGCGTGCCCAACGCTGAGTTACCGCTCCTGGCAACGGGGCCGAATTCGACCTCACGACTGCATCCCGGTGCCGCGGGCCACCAGCGGGCTCCGGTGAGGACAACCAGGTGAACCGAGGCGCGGTACTGGCGGGGTCGGATGCCCCGGACAGCAGCCTTGCCCTGACCGGGGGCGCTGGGCGTTCGTCAGATAGACATTCGCGTCCCTGTCGACATATGGGCGATGTTGCAATGCCATGGCACCGGGGCGGGCCTGTCAGTGCCGTTCGGCAGCATGAGGGTGCATGAAACCGCCCTGGAATGGGGCGAATCCGGGCTGACAGCCCCAGGGCATTTCGGATCAACCCGTAGCGCGCTGGGTGGTTACGGGTACGCATAAGAACCCGTACTCCCCCGAGCCGGAAAGCGACGTGAGAACGCCGGTCTTCCGAGTGCGCCAGCTGAACGGGGTGCAGGTTTCTGTCGGCAGCACGGATCCCTTCCGGGGCGCACCCCGGGTTGGATCAGCTGGACCTGGCGCTGCTCCGACCGGACGGCACCCTGCATGGTGTCGAACTCAAGCAAGCCGGCATCAAGAAGCTCGTGACAGGACACCGTAGCCATCTGATCGTCGGTCCCGAGGTCCACACAGCAGTGGGCAGGCCATGAACTACCTGCGAGAACTGGATGAGAAGCGCCCTCAGATCCTGGCCGATCCGGACATCGATGTCGCCCTCGTCGTCCGGGAGATGGGATACGAACGGTGCCAGGGCGGCCCGGCGTCACCAGGGAGTCGCTAGTGTCGCCCCATGGGTGCGTTGGACAAGGCCGAGCTTGAGGCCATGATCGAAGAGGCGACGGTCGACGCCTACAACGAGGACGAGCAGCTGACCGGTCTGTTCACCATGCTTGAGGAGCACCTCGGACTGCCCTTCAGCACCGTGGTTCTCGGCGTCGAGGTGACCGTGCGCCGCATCGACCTCACACCGGACGGCAGAATCGTCGCCCTGTGCTCTCGCGGTGGCATGCGGCAGTCGATCGGGATCCTGGAGCTGCCTGTGCCCAGCCCGGCGCCAGAGGGCGCGGAGTGGATCGAGGCGTACCGTCACTGGGCCCGTTGAGGCCGGGCATGTCGCACTTCAACATGGAATGGAACTGGCCTGTAGGGAAGGGCTGAGCGTGGCTGACGTCGTACAGGGGGCGCACCGGGGCGCCGGTGAACCGTCACTGACCGATCTCATCGAGCGCAGTGCCGAGTTGAAAGGGCAGCTGGTCGCCTTCGGGCAGAGTGCCCGATTCGACCGGTGGTTGACGCCCCTTCTGCTGGAGGCCGCCGGGCCTGAGCGGCAGTTGGACGAGGGCGAGGCGATCCGGATCATCGACCACTTCCTCCTGCGGTACCGTCTGCCGGACGGTGCGACCGTGGTGGACCGGTTCGTCGCCGGACGGAAGGACTTGACCGCGGCCGACCGGGAGATGCTGCTCGGCTGGCGTGACCCGGTCGAGGGCATCTTCGAGATCCAGCGCAAGGACGGAGCCGCCGTCGTCCTTCTGAACCTGGTCGACGACCTGGAGTACCGCACGTACTCGAATGTCGGGCGGGCGGCGTTCCGCGGAGTGCCCAAGGGGAGCTTCCTCCACACCTGCCTGGTACCGGTCCACTCGGTCGCCGGGGCGTGGCTGGTGTCCGGGGCGATGTCGAGCTACCCCAAGTCCAGCGCCACCGAGATCGCCCAGATGGCTCTCCACCTGGCGACCAGCCGACCCGAACTGGTCTTCCGCAACCCCGAGAAGATCGAGCAGGGATGGCAGCGGATGCGGGAGGACCGGGCCGCGTTCATCGAGTTCTGTGGCGGCGACGAACTGGTCCTTCCGCCTGCCGAAGCCGAGGACCTTCTCAACGCCTACTACCGCCACCGCCAAGAGGCCGCCGTCGCCCGACAGCCCAGCCGTGCCCGGGGCCGGCGGGTTCCCGGCCTGGACCTGCCGTTGTTCGAGCTGCCACGAGAACTCGCGGAGTCGCACACCATCGGCGTCATCTACGACCAGGTCGACGGACTCAACTTCTACGCGGATTACGGGATGCTGCGGGACCTCTTCGCGGACCCGGCCCTCGCGGGCCGCAGACAGCACCAGGACCTGCTGCGCACCTATCTGCGCGAGGAGTCGATCACGCCACTGCCGATCCGCCGACTGGCCGCCGCCTATCCGGAGGCAGCGGACACCGTGTTCCGGAAGCTGCTGCGGAAGCCCGGATTCACCTGGAGCGAGGACGGCGAGGCGCTACTGCGCCGACGCAAGCCCTGGTACTACGCCAATGAGCCCCGCCCGGGAGTTTCCGCGATCGGCGACCGCCTCAGCGAGCTTGCCGTCGGCCGCTGACCGTCACCGACTGAGCCGTCGTCGCGGCCCAGGGGGCGAGGGGCCGAGAGGTACGGGGGTCGTCAGTGCTTCTGGGGGAAGCGCAGGTACTGGGGCGGTACGGCCTTGGTGAGCCAGACCCCGTTGGCGCTGAGGTGGAAGACGTGGCCGTCGCGGTGCATCGCCGCGGCGTCGACCGACAGCACGACGGGACGTCCGCGGCGGGCGCCCACGCGGGTCGCGGTCTCGCGGTCGGCCGACAGATGCACGTCATGCCGGTTCATGGGCTTGAGGCCGGTGGCACGGATCGCGTCCAGATTCCGGGCGACGGTGCCGTGGTAGAGGTGGTCCGGTGGGATCGCCGGGGGCAGGCCGAGGTCGATCTCGACGCTGTGGCCCTGGCTGGCGCGGATCCGGGTGCCCTCGATCGCGAACCGGCGCTTGTCGTTGGTGGCCACGACGTGGTCGAGTTCCTCGCGGGTGAACCGGAACCCGTGCGCGGCCGCCGCGGTGATCAGCGTGTCGATCTCGACCCAGCCGCCCTCGTCGAGCGTGATGCCGATCCGCTCGGGCTGGTGGCGCAGGTGCTTCGAGAGGTACTTCGACACCTTCACGGTGCGTCTCTCGTCTTCTGCTCTTCTGTCTCTCGTGTTCACCCCATCAGGGTGCCGGGGAAGACGTGGATCACGCAGGCGATTTTTATGTAGAGGTTTGATCCACAGCCAAGTACGGTTATCCACAGGGGAATTGGCGAAGTTGTGGATAACTCGCGGACGGTTCAGGGGCATTCGCCAAGATCACGGTCAGTGCGGTGACTTGTCGTCAGGCCGGCCAAGGCCCGTGCCTGTGCCGCGCGTTCGGTGGCCCGGGGCGACGGACGTCGCGGACTGCTCGGCGCCAACGAGCCGCTCCACGGCCCGGATCGGATCAGCCGATGGGCACGCGACGCGACTCCCGCACGGCTTGCCGCGCCTTCCCGCACCGTGCCCTCGGCGCCTCCGCCGGGTGACGAACAGGCGTATCGCGCGGGCCGGTTCGGCGTCCACGGTCTGCTGGACGAGCGGCCGCAGCCGACGTACCAGCGAGGCGCCTCGGCCGCTCTCGCGTCCGTACGGTGCCGGGGATCCTCCAGGCAGCGGGCGAAGTCGGCTCGACCGTGAACCCCGGGAAACGAACGGCGATGTGCTTTACCTGAACCCTCAACTCCCGTAGCAGGCCCGCGATCGCGATGAGCGGAACCCCGGCCGCGTGCAACTCCACCGCCGCCGTGGGTGCTTGAGGGCTCGGCATGAGGAAGGAGTCGGGTTCGTCCGGCACGGGTTCGAGAGACATCGTCCCGGCCCCGGCGCTCGGGGCGCGGCAGCAGGCAGGCGCGGCAGCAGGCCGCGGCCCTGGTAGGCGCGGATGGGCGCGCACCGTGGTGCCCGTGTGGTGCGCCAAGTCCTCGATCGGTGGGCGGGACCCGGCGGCGAACCGGTCACCCTCGCGCCCTCCCTCGGGTTCCGCCGGGCCTGGCGCGGGACACCTGAACCGGTCGGCGGGCTCGGCCGATTCGGGTTCGCCGGGCCTGGCGAAGGGTACGTGAACCGGTCACCCTCGCGCCCTCCCTCGGGTTCCGCCGGGCCCGGCGCGGAGTGCCCGAGCCGGTCACCGTCGCACCCTGCGCGGGTTTCGCCCGGCCCGGCGCAGGGCACCTGAACCGGCCGGTCGGCTCGCCCGGTTCGGTCCGGTGGTCCGTGGCCGTCCGTCCGCCGCCCTCACAGCCTCGGCTCCACCCGGGCGATTCGGCGCAACGCCCCCGGCAGGAAACGGGACATGAGGTGTGCGCCGCGGGCCTCCGGGGTGACCGGGACCATCGCCTCGTTGCGCACCACCGACCGCAGGATCGCCTCGGCCACCTTCTCCGGCGGGTAGTTGCGCAGCCCGTACAGCCGTGCCGTGCGGCGCTGCAGGCGGTGCTGCTCCTCGTCGTCCACGCCGGTGAAGCGCGCCGTGGAGGTGATGTCGGTGTTCACGAACCCGGGACATATCGCCGTCACCCCGATGCCCTGGCCCGCGAGTTCGGCGCGCAGGCACTCGCTGAGCATGAGCACCGCCGCCTTGGAGGTGCTGTAGGCGGACAGTGCCCGGGAGGGCTGATAGGCCGCTGCCGAGGCGACGTTGACGATGTGGCCGCCCTGGCCGCGCGCGGCCATCCGCCCGCCGAACAGGCGGCAGCCGTGGATGACACCCCACAGGTTGACGTCAAGGACCGTGCGCCAGTCGTCCGGCGTGGTGTCGAAGAACGACCCCGACAGGCCGATGCCGGCGTTGTTGACCAGCACGTCCACCACGCCGTACTCGGCGGTGACCTTCTCGGCGAGCTTCTCCATGGCCTGTTCGTCACCGACGTCGGCGGTCTCCGCCCAGGCGGCCGGGGCGCCGAGCAGCCGGGCCAGCTCGGCGGTGCGGGCGGCCGACTCCGCATCGCGGTCGACGGCCACCACGCGCGCGCCGCACTCCGCGAACGCGAACGCCGTCGCCCGTCCGATGCCGCTGCCCGCACCGGTGACCAGCACCAGCTGTCCGCCGAAGCGGTCCGCGTACCGGCCCGCGGGCGGCGTCGGCTCCGGGCGTCCACCCTCGATGCGGGTGACGAACTCGCTTATCCAGGCCGCCAGTTGGTCCGGGCGTGTACGCGGAATCCAGTGCCCGGCCGGGAGCGTTCGACGGATCGACTGCGGAGCCCACCGCTCCAGTTCGTCGTACAGCCGCTCGGACAGGAACGCGTCCTCCAGGGGCGTGATGAGCTGCACGGGCGCGTGCGCGTACGCGTCCGGGCGCGGACGACGCAGCCGGGACCGCACGTTGTCCCGGTACAGCCAGGCGCCGTGCGCGGCGTCCGTGGGCAGGGACGCGGTCGGGTAGTCGCCGCCGGGGACCCGCTCGACCCGCTCCAGGATCTTCGGCCAGCGCTTGCCGAGCGGGCCGCGCCAGGCCAGCTCGGGCAGAACGGGCGTGTGCAGCAGGTACACGTACCAGGACTTGGCTCCCTGGCCGAGGAGTTGGCCCACCCGGCGGGGCGTGGGCCGCTTCACGCGCGCGTTGATCCAGTGCCCGAAGTGGTCGAGGGACGGACCGGACATCGAGGTGAAGGACGCGATGCGGCCCTCGGTGCGCCGGACCGTGACGAACTCCCAGGACTGCACCGATCCCCAGTCGTGCCCCACCAGGTGCACCGGCCGGCTGGGGCTGACCGCGTCCACCACCGCCAGGAAGTCGTCCGTGAGCTTGGCCAGCGTGAAGCCGCCGCGCAGCGGCCGCGGGGCCGTCGAGCGGCCGTGGCCGCGCACGTCGTACAGCACCACGTGGAAGCGGTCGGCGAGCCGGGCGGCGACCTGTGACCAGACCTCCTTGCTGTCCGGATAGCCGTGCACCAGCACCACCGTGGGCCGGTCCGGGTCGCCCAGCTCCGCCACGCACAGCTCGACCCCGCCGGTGCGCACCCGGCGCTCCCGCGCGCCCTTCAGTGTCGTCACCCGTCCTCCGCCCCGCGCCGCACTCCCCCACGCTCGAACCCGCTCGCGCGCGGGGACCTCCATGGCGGATCGTCCTCCAGCCAGAAGGCGCTCTCTTCGGGGTCCCGTGAGTCGGTGACCACCAGGATCTCCTCGAACTTCGCGCCCGTACCCCGGAAGCCCAGGTGGGGTTCGACCGCCCACAGGCCCGGCTGCGGCGGGTGGTCGGAGAACCGGTACGGGGACCACAGGGGCGACCAGCCCTCGCGGTGGCCGTGCAGCGCGTCACTCGCCAGCCCCTTCAGCGACTGGATGCCGAACCCGAACACATGCGGCGCCCAGCGGCGCTGCCGCACCCGGTCCACCTTGTGGGCGATCACCCCGAAGGGATACGCGCGATGCCGGTTGGCATAACCCTGGCGGACCATCAGACGGTCCACGTCGGCGTAGATCTCCCGCAGCGGGCGCCGCTCGCGCACCTCGCGCAGGATCAGCTCGCGGTGCGCCTCCAGGTCGGCCATCAGCCGATCCTGCACGGGGTTGTCGCCGAGCGAGCCCGAATAGCCGATGTCGGCCGTGTATCCCTCGTACACCGGCGCCATGTCCAGGATGAACGGCATCCCGGGTTCGAGACGGCGGTTGGTCGGGAAGAACTGCAGCGGCACACGGAAGTTCACGAACGCCGTACGGTCCCCGAACCAGGCGAAGGGCAGATGGAACCAGTCCCGCACCCCGCGCTCGCGCAGCCACTCCCGCTGCATGCGGGCGGCCTCGCGCTCGGTCGTGCCCGGCTCCAGCCGCGCCGCGACCGCCTCCGCGCACTCGTAGGCGAGGCGCTGGACCCGTCTGAATCCCCGCAGTTCCACGGAGCGCCCGCCCGTCACCGCCGTCGTCATGCTGTCACCGCCCCGCCTTCCCCGTGCTCCCGAGCGGGTATGGGCACCGGGCACCCAGGTCGCCGGTTGCGATACTCGCCCGTAACGTGACAGTGGTGAATGTGACAGTTGTGAGAGGCGTCGTCAATGGGCGGGATGACAGGCTGTGGATAACTCTGCGTAGCTCTCAAGCAGGGGGTCCCCTACGGACCCGTACTACTCGAGACTGACGCTAAGACGGCTCTCCGGTCTGACGACTGCCGTGGTCTGCGTCACTACTGTCGAACGCGTGACTGTGATCGTGACCGAAAGCCTGAGCAAGCGGTTCCCCCGGGTGACCGCTCTTGACCGGCTCTCCGTGGACGTGGGACCCGGTGTGACGGGACTCGTGGGCGCCAACGGGGCCGGCAAGTCCACGCTGATCAAGATCCTGCTGGGTCTCTCCCCCGCCACCGAGGGCCGCGCCGAGGTGCTCGGCCTCGACGTCGCCACCAAGGGCGCGGACATCCGCGAGCGGGTCGGATACATGCCGGAGCACGACTGCCTGCCGCCCGACGTCTCGGCCACCGAGTTCGTCGTCCACATGGCCCGCATGTCCGGTCTCCCGCCGACCGCCGCCCGCGAGCGCACCGCGGACACCCTGCGCCACGTCGGCCTGTACGAGGAGCGCTACCGCCCCATCGGCGGCTACTCGACCGGCATGAAGCAGCGGGTGAAGCTCGCCCAGGCCCTGGTCCACGACCCGCAGTTGGTCTTCCTCGACGAGCCGACCAACGGCCTCGACCCGGTCGGCCGCGACGAGATGCTCGGCCTGATCCGCCGCATCCACACCGACTTCGGCATCTCGGTCCTGGTCACCTCGCACCTGCTGGGCGAACTGGAGCGCACCTGCGACCACGTCGTCGTGGTCGACGGCGGTAAGCTCCTGCGCTCCAGCTCCACCCAGGACTTCACGCAGACCACGACCACCCTCGCGATCGAGGTCACCGACAGCGACACCCACCCCAACGGCACCCGCGCGGTGCGCGACGCGCTCCACGCGCGCGGGGTGGACATCCACGACGAGGGCGACGGCCTGCCCGGCGCCGGACACATCCTGCTGCTCACCGCGTCGGGCGAACAGACCTACGACCTGGTCCGCGATGTCGTCGCCGACCTCGGCCTCGGCCTGGTCCGCATGGAGCAGCGCAGGCACCACATCTCGGAGGTGTTCCGGGACGACGACGAACAGCGGAAGGAGGCGGTCGGCCATGGCAGTTGAGCGCCCCGCAGCCGCGCCCTCGGGTGACCAGACCCGCATCCACAACATCGGCTACCGCACCTACGACGGGCCCCGCCTGGGCCGTTCCTACGCCCGGCGCTCCCTCTACTCGCAGTCCCTGCGCGGCGCCTACGGCCTCGGCCGCTCGGCGAAGTCCAAGGTGCTGCCGATGCTGCTGTTCGTGGTGATGTGTGTGCCCGCCGCCATCATGGTCGCGGTCGCCGTCGCCACCAAGGCGAAGGACCTGCCGCTGGACTACACGCGCTACGCGATCGTCATGCAGGCGGTCATCAGCCTGTACGTCGCCTCGCAGGCGCCCCAGTCCGTCTCCCGGGACCTGCGCTTCAAGACCGTGCCGCTGTACTTCTCGCGGCCGATCGAGACCGCCGACTACGTCCGCGCGAAGTACGCGGCGCTCGCCTCGGCGCTGTTCATCCTGACGGCGGCCCCGCTGACCGTGCTCTACGTGGGCGCGCTGCTGGCCAAGCTCGGGTTCGCGCACCAGACGAAGGAATTCGCGCAGGGACTGGTCTCTGTGGCACTGCTCTCGCTGCTGTTCGCCGGCATCGGACTGGTCATCGCGGCCGTCACCCCGCGCCGCGGCTTCGGCATCGCCGCCGTGATCGCCGTGCTCACCATCTCCTACGGTGCCGTCTCCACCCTCCAGGCCATCGCCGACGCACAGGGCAGCACCGGCGCGATCCCCTGGATCGGACTGTTCTCGCCGATCACGCTGGTCGACGGCGTACAGTCCGCCTTCCTGGGGGCCACCTCCGCCTACCCGGGCGGGGTCGGCCCGTCCAGCGGGGAGGGAGCGGTCCACGTGCTCGTCGCGCTGGGCCTGATCGCCGCCGGCTACGGCCTCCTCATGCGCCGCTACCAGAAGGTGGGAATGTGACCACGCTCTCCATCGACCACGTCTCCCGCTGGTTCGGCAACGTGGTCGCCGTCAACGACATCACCATGACGATCGGCCCCGGCGTGACCGGCCTGCTCGGCCCCAACGGCGCCGGGAAGTCCACTCTCATCAACATGATGGGCGGCTTCCTCGCCCCCTCCACCGGCTCGGTCACCCTCGACGGACAGCCGGTGTGGCGCAACGAGGAGATCTACAAGCACATCGGCATCGTCCCCGAGCGCGAGGCGATGTACGACTTCCTCACCGGACGCGAATTCGTCGTCGCCAACGCCGAGTTGCACGGTCTGGGCGACAAGGCCGCCGGGCGTGCCCTGGCCACGGTCGAGATGGAGTACGCGCAGGACCGGAAGATCTCCACGTACTCCAAGGGCATGCGCCAGCGGGTGAAGATGGCCTCCGCGCTGGTCCACGACCCGTCGCTGCTGCTGCTCGACGAGCCGTTCAACGGCATGGACCCGCGCCAGCGCATGCAACTCATGGAACT
Source organism: Streptomyces sp. NPDC004752 (assembly GCF_053601275.1). Classification (NCBI taxonomy): domain Bacteria; kingdom Bacillati; phylum Actinomycetota; class Actinomycetes; order Kitasatosporales; family Streptomycetaceae; genus Streptomyces; species Streptomyces sp. NPDC004752. The sequence goes on from NZ_JBSGBN010000138.1 coordinate 15,877, forward strand.
GCTGCGGCGCATGGGCGACGAGGGCCGCACGGTGCTGTTCTCCTCGCACATCCTCGAAGAGGTCGAGCAACTCGCCTGGCACATCGAGGTCGTCGTCGCCGGACGGCACGCGGCCAGCGGCGACTTCCGCCGGATCCGCCGCCTGATGACCGACCGTCCGCACCGCTACCTGGTGCGTTCGAGCGACGACCGGGCCCTCGCGGCGGCGCTGATCGCCGATCCGTCGACGTCCGGCATCGAGGTCGATGTCACCGAGGGCGCGCTGCGCGTCCAGGCCGTCGACTTCGGCCGCTTCACCAGCCTGCTGCCGAAGGTCGCCCGCGACCACGGCATCCGGCTGCTCACGGTCTCGCCGTCCGACGAGTCCCTGGAGTCCGTCTTCTCGTACCTGGTCGCGGCGTAGGAGGCCGAAGATGTACGACCCCACAGTCGCCCGGCTCACCTACCGGGCCCTGCTCGGCCGTCGCCGGGCCCTCATCCTCGGCGCGCTGCCACTGCTGCTGATCGTGATCGCGCTGGCCGTGCGGTCCCTCGCCGGAGCCGACGACCAGACGGCCGCCGACGTTCTGGGCGGCTTCGCGCTCGCCACCATGGTGCCCATCATCGGCGTCATCGCGGGCACCGGAGCGATCGGCCCGGAGATCGACGACGGCTCCGTGGTGTATCTGCTGTCCAAGCCGATCAAGCGGCCGGCGATCATCTTCACCAAGCTGATCGTGGCGATCGCGGTGACCATGGTGTTCTCCGCGGTGCCGACACTGATCGCGGGCCTGATCCTGAACGGCAACGGGCAGCAGATCGCCGTCGCCTACACGGTGGCCGCGCTGGTCGCCTCGATCGCGTACGCGGCGCTCTTCCTCCTCTTCGGCACGGTCTCCCGGCACGCGGTGGTCTTCGGACTCGTCTACGCGCTCGTCTGGGAGGCGCTGTTCGGCTCCCTGGTGCCCGGCGCGCGCACGCTGAGCGTCCAGCAGTGGTCGTTGGCCGTGGCCCACAAGGTCGCGGGCGGCGATCTGGTCACCTCGGAGGTGGGACTGACCACGGGGACGGTGCTGCTGGTGGCGGTCACCGTGCTGGCCACCTGGTACGCGGGGCAGAAGCTGCGCTCGCTGACGCTGGCCGGCGAGGAGTAGGCACCGCCGTCTTGACGGGGGCTTCACCTTTGCCTCGGCACACTGAGGCAAAGGGGATGCACTGCTGGGAGGCACGGGATGGCTGACGAGACGCCGCGGTACGACGGTGGCGGGCGGTCCGGGGACGAGACGTGGGACGGCGTCGTCCTGGACGACGACTTCATACGGGCCGCCGACCGGTCCGAGCCGTCCGCGCGGGCCCGTATGCTCGCCGCCCGCTGGCGTGCGCAGGAGCCCGAACCCCAGCCGTGGCGGTCGGACGAGTCGCCGACGGGATGGTTCTTCAGCAAGGCCCGGCGACGCAGGTGGCGCCGCCGGTAGCCGCGCGGCCGACGCCTGCGTCGGCCGGTTGATGAGTCAGCGGCGTCGGCCGGTTGATGAGTCAGCGGCGTCGGCCGGTTAATTCGGTGGCGTCCGAGTCGGCGGCCCGGCACAGTGGTTGTGCCCGCACCGCCGGGAGGGACCCGGCGTCACGGTCTGGGAGAGGAGCCGGGCGATGTCCATGCACGACAGTTCGCCCGGATCCCGACAGGGCAGCCCGCGGCGGGTTCCGGAGTGACTACCCGCTCCGTATGAGCCCGCCCCGCACGGGGAGCTGCCCGGGGCGGCCGCTTCGAGTACGCGATGTCGCTCTCGCGTGGGCCGCCCACCCGGAGGATTGGCCGAGTGGTAAGGCACCGGCTTGCTAAGCCGTGGTCGGGCCTGGAAAGCCCGCGCACGTTCGATCCGTGCATCCTCCGCAAGACGTTGTCACTGTGACTCGACCGACCTCTCTCGGCCCCGGGGCGGACCGAGCCCCCGGCGCCCCAGCCGGGGCCGACTGCCCGCCTCGGCACCGGAGTTGCTTGCTGTACCACAGTCCCTCAACCGACCGGGGGAGCACCACTGCCCGCCTTGCAGCAGAGGCCGCCCCGCGCCACGGGCCCACGGCAGCCGGTTGCCTGCGGTGGCGAGGGGAGCTGGACTGCCGGTGTGGTGGCGGGTGTTGGGTGATTGTGGGGTGGCAGGGGTGGCTGTCTGTGTTTGATGGCCGGGGGCGGGTGCTTGAGGGGTGACGTGGGTCGGTGGTGTGCGGGGGCCGGGAGGGGATGGGGCCGTGGGCCCGCCGAGTCGGTCACGTCGGTTGCCGTGGCGCGGGGGAGCCGACTGGTCATGAGGTAAGCCGAGTTGGCCCTGAGGGGGTGGCGGAGGGGCCCGCCCGTGTGACCAGCATGCTGGTTGCCCCGCGTCCTTGACGGGAACCGACCTCGCTGGCGACGGGCCACGTCGGCCGCCGCGCGGGCACTGTCGGCCGGGTGGCTTAGAGCTGCGAACAGAATGGGAGTCCGATCAGCTTGCGGCGTCTGGTGCGTGCGATCGCAAGGCGCCGGAAGGTCCTCGTAGCGGAGCTACTAGGGCGTTTCGGCAACGCCGCGAGCGTGCGTGCCAGGCGTCGCGCGCCGGGCGCCCATTCTGTTCGCAGCTCTCAGGGCAGGAGTCGTTCCAGTACCCGGGCGATGCCGTCCTCTTCGTTCGAGGTCGTCATCTCGTTCGCCACTGCCTTCAGTTCCTCGTGGGCGTTGGCCATCGCCACCCCGTGGGCCGCCCAGCCGAACATCGGGATGTCGTTGGGCATGTCGCCGAAGGCGATCGTGTCGGCCGCCTGTAGGCCGAGGCGGCGGGCCGCCAGGGAGAGCCCCGTGGCCTTGGACAGGCCCAGCGGCAGCAGCTCGACGATGCCCTCGCCGGCCATCGCCACCGTGACGAAGCCGCCCGCGGCGCCTCGCGCCGCCTCGGCCAGCTCGTCGTCCGACAGCTCCGGGTGCTGGAGGTAGATCTTGTTCAGCGGGGCGGCCCACAGATCGGCCGCGTCGGTGAACGGCGTCGCCGGCAGCCCCCCGGTGGACACGTACCCGGGGCCGACGAGCACCTTGCCGTCCAGACCGCCCCGGCTCGCCGCCAGGAACAGCGGGCCGACCTCGGCCTCGATCTTGGCCAGGGCCACCTTCGCCAGCTGACGGTCCAGGGTCACGGACGTCAGCAGACGGTGCTCCCCGGCGTCGTACACCTGCCCACCCTGGCCGCAGACCGCGAGGCCCTGGTAGCCGAGATCGTCGAGGACATGCCGGGTCCAGGGGACCGCGCGGCCCGTGACGACGATGTGCGCGGCGCCCGCCGCGGTGGCCGCGACGAGCGCGTCACGGGTGCGCTGCGAAATCGATCCGTCGCCGCGCAGCAGCGTGCCGTCGAGGTCGGTGGCGACGAGTGCGTAAGGGAAACCGGAGGTCACTTGGCCACCGGCTCCAGGACCTCTCGGCCGCCCAGGTAGGGGCGCAGTACCTCGGGCACCCGCACGGAGCCGTCGGCCTGCTGGTGGTTCTCCAGGAGCGCCACGATGGTGCGCGGCACGGCGCACAGCGTGCCGTTGAGCGTGGCCAGCGGACGGACCTGCCCGCCCGGCACCCGACCGGCACCCTTGCCGGAGGCCGCTTCGCCGCCGCTGGACTTCCCGCGGACCCGGATCTGGAGGCGGCGGGACTGGAACTCGGTGCAGTCCGAGGTCGACGTCAGCTCGCGGTACTTGCCCTGGGTCGGGATCCACGCCTCGCAGTCGAACTTGCGGGAGGCAGAGGAGCCCAGGTCACCCGAGGCGACATCGATGACGCGGAACGGCAGCTCCAGCGAGGTCAGCCACTGCTTCTCCCACTCCAGCAGCCGCCGGTGCTCCTCCTGCGAGTCCTCGGGGGCGACATAGGAGAACATCTCGACCTTGTCGAACTGGTGCACCCGGAAGATGCCCCGCGTGTCCTTGCCGTGCGAGCCGGCCTCGCGGCGGAAGCACGGCGAGAAGCCCGCGTAGCGCAGCGGCAGCCTGTCGGCGTCCAGGATCTCGTCCATGTGGTACGCCGCCAGCGCCACCTCGGAGGTACCGACCAGGTACAGGTCGTCCTTGTCGAGGTGGTAGACGTCCTGTGCCGCCTGGCCGAGGAAGCCGGTGCCGGCCATGGACTGCGGCCGTACCAGCGCCGGGGTCAGCATCGGCGTGAAACCGGCCGCCGTGGCCTGGGCCAGCGCCGCGTTCACCAGGGCCAGCTCCAGCAGGGCGCCGACGCCGGTGAGGAAGTAGAAGCGCGAACCGGAGACCTTGGCGCCGCGCTCGACGTCGATCGCGCCGAGGAGCTGGCCCAGCTCCAGGTGGTCCTTCGGCTCGAAGCCCTCCGCGCCGAAGTCGCGGATCGTGCCGTGCGTCTCCAGCGTGACGAAGTCCTCCTCGCCGCCGACGGGCACATCGGGGTGGACGAGGTTGCCGAGCCGGAGGAGCAGTTCCTGGGCCTCGGCGTCGGCCGCGTCGCGCTCCGCGTCGGCGGCCTTGACGTCGGCCTTGAGCTGCTCGGCGCGCTTGAGCAGTTCGCCCTTCTCGTCGCCGGATGCCTTGGGGATGAGCTTGCCGAGCTGTTTCTGCTCGGCGCGCAGCTCGTCGAAGCGGACGCCGGACGACCTGCGACGCTCGTCGGCGGACAGGAGGGAGTCGACGAGCGCGACGTCCTCTCCACGGGCGCGCTGGGACGCGCGCACACGGTCGGGGTCCTCACGGAGCAGGCGAAGGTCAATCACGGGCTCAAGGCTACCGGTGCCGGTTGCCGCCCACGAATCACTATTCGAGCACGTTCCGAATCGCGGCCTACGCTCCGCTGTGCGGCAATTGCGAGGTGTGTCAATGAAGACCGTCGCACTCCCTGGGACGAGGCAGTCGCGAGGCGTCGGGTTGACGTGAATCCCTTGTGGAGAACGGGACTTGAGCCCTCGGTTGTCCACAGGAATCCACACCCTCGGAAGAGTTATCCACAGGCTGTGTGGAAGAACTGTGGATTTCGGAATTGATCACTCCGGAAGTCCCGGTCAAGCGCGAGAATTCCCGGGTCAAACCGGGACGACACCCACTTTCGGGTGGAAAGAGGTCGCCCCAGAAGATGAACCAGGGGAAACGGGTGGACGAAGGATGCTCAGCGTGACGATGGCTTCACTCAGGCCGTCCAGGGAGATTTGTCGACCTGTCGGCCCACCCTTGTCGACTTGTCCCCAGGTCGAGAAGGGTGCCTGTGGATAACTTCTGTGGATAACGAAGATATGCAGGTAGGACTGGCTAGAAGCGACCGTCCTGGCACCGCGCCACCCAGTCGGCCGCCGTCACGAACTCCGCGTCCGAGGTACCGGGCAGTGTGGGCCGTACCCCTTCCGTCCCGACGTCCGCCCGCGGATACGAGCCGAGGAACCGCACCTGCAGACAGATCCGCTTCAGCCCCATCAGGGCCTCGGCCATCCGGCGGTCGGAGATATGCCCCTCGGCGTCCACGCAGAAGCAGTAGTTGCCGATGCCGGCACCGGTGGGCCGGGACTGGAGCAGCATGAGGTTGATGCCTCGGGTGGCGAACTCGCCGAGGAGGTCACGCAGTCCGCCCGGATGGTCGTCGCGCTGCCACAGCACAACGGAGGTCTTGTCCGCTCCGGTCGGAGCGGCGGGCCGGGCGGGCCGGCCGACCAGCACGAACCGCGTCTGCGCGTTCTCCGCGTCGTGGATCCCGGTCTCCAGGGGGACGAGGCCGTACCGGGCGGCGGCGAACTCGCCCGCGAAGGCGGCGTCGTACCGGCCCTCCTGGACCAGGCGGGCGCCGTCCGCGTTCGACGCGGCCGACTCCCAGGTGACGTCCGGCAGATTGTCCTTGAGCCAGTTGCGGACCTGTGGCTGGGCGGCCGGGTGGGCGGTGACCGTCTTGATGTCGGACAGCTGGGTGCCGGGCCGCACCAGCAGCGCGAAGGTGATCGACAGCAGCACCTCGCGGTAGATCATCAAAGGTGTGCCCGCGACCAGCTCGTCCAGGGTGGTCGTGATGCCGCCCTCGACCGAGTTCTCGATGGGCACGAACGCGGCCTCGGCCTCACCGGCGCGCACCGCGTCCAGCGCGGACTGCACGGACACATACGGGATCAGCTCCCGGGTGGCCGACTCCGGAAGCGTGCGCAGGGCGACCTCGGTGAAGGTGCCCTCGGGACCCAGATACGCATAGCTCGCTGGCATGACCTCACCCTAATGGGCGCAGACGACCCCGGCCCACGTGTCTCACCACAGCCCCTCCGGGGAGTGAATCGACCCCACCCGTGACCCGTGGCCTCAGCACCCGCCACCGGTGGCCTCAGCATTCGGCAGCCGTGGCCTCAGCCCTCCAGCAGCCGCTGCCCCACGTACTCCCCCCGCGCCGCCCCGCCCGGGACCGCGAACAAGCCGCTCGCCTCGTGCCGGATGAACTTCGACAGCGCGTCGCCCCGGTCCAGTTTGCGCTGCACCGGCACGAAGCCGCGCAGCGGATCCGCCTGCCAGCAGACGAACAGCAGCCCCGCGTCCGGCGTCCCGTCCGGATCGAGGCCGTCGTGGTATGAGAACGGGCGCCGGAGCATGGCCGCGCCCCCGTTCTGGTCGGGCCGGCTGATACGGGCGTGCGCATTGCTCGGGACGACGTAGTCGCCCTGGCGGTCGGCCTTCTCCAGGTCCATGTCGGTGGTCTCGGCGCCCCCGGACAGCGGCGCCCCGTCCGACTTGCGGCGTCCTATGACGTCCTCCTGGGCCGCGACCGTCAGCTTCTCCCAGTCGTCTAGGAGCATGCGGATACGGCGTACGACGGCGTACGAGCCGCTCGCCATCCAGGCGGGCTCGCCCGACGTGGGCACGAAGATCCGCTTGTCGAAGTCCGCGTCCGTCGGCTTCGGATTGCGGGTGCCATCGATCTGGCCCATCAGATTGCGGGCCGTCATCGGGCGGGCGGTGGCGCCCGGGCTGCGGTTGAAGCCGTTCATCTGCCAGCGCACGCGGGCCGCGGCGCCCGCGTCCTTCTGGAGCGCGCGCAGGGCATGGAAGGCCACCAGGGCGTCGTCGGCGCCGATCTGCACCCACAGGTCGCCGTCGCTGCGCGCCTTGTCGAGCCGGTCGGAGGAGAAGGCGGGCAGCGGATCGAGGGCGGTCGGCCGCTGTTTCTCCAGGCCGGTGCGGGTGAAGAAGTCGTACCCGAAGCCGAAGGTGATCGTCAGCGAGGACGGGCCGGCGTCCTGGGCGACGTCGGTGTCGTCGTGCGCGGCCGGCTCGCCCGCCATCAGCCGTTCGGCCGTCGCCGACCAGCGGCGCAGCAGGGCCGCGGCCTCCCGGCGGCCCGTGTCCGCCGCCAGGTCGAAGGCGATGAGATGGCCGCGGGCCTGGAGGCCCTCGGTGATGCCGGGCTGATGTTTCCCGTGAAACATCGCTCGGCCGGCGCCCAGCGAGGTCAGCGGCGTGGCCTGGGCGGGCGCGGCCGTGTAGCCGATGGCCGCGCCCGCCGCGCCGAGCACCACACCGGTGGCGCCGGCGGTGCCGAGCAGCTTGCGCCGCGATATCCCCGCCGCGGAGCCGTTCCGCCCGGCGGCGGGGTTCTCGGGGGTGATCACTTCGGAGGGCGTGGTCTGGTCAGGCATGTGCGGTTCAGCCGATCTGCGCGTTCTTGGAGATGGTGGTCTGGTCGATGTCGGAGGTCCGCACGGTCACGGCGATCTTCCAGTCGCCGGCCATGGGGATCTGCACTCCGCTCGCGGACCAGTGCCCGGTGGCGATGCGGTCGGGCGTCACGGGAAGCGGCCCGATCTTCTTCGCGTCGAGGGTGAAGGCGATCTTCACCTCGGGGATGTCGAAGGCCCGGCCGTTGGGCCGCTGCACATAGGCATGCAGCTCGTTGCCGCCCACGCGCGCGGGGTCGAGATCGATCCGTACCAGGCCCTTGCCGTCCTTGCCGCCCGTGTCGAACGGCATGTCCAGGGTCAGCGCCCCGGACGAGTCCGACGCCGAGGAGGAGGACGCGGACGACGACTGGGCGGCCTGCGCCTCCAGTTCGGTGCGGCCCGGCTCGGTCTGCGTCAGCGCGGTGGTGACGGCGAGCAGGACGACGGCGACGCTTGCCTCCGCGAGCACCGAGCGGCGCAGGCCGAAACGGCTCGGGTCGCCGTCCCGCAGCCGCTTCTGCCGGGCGGCGTCCACGGCGGCCCGCTGCCGGGCCAACTGGGCGGCGCGCTTGGTGCCGGCGGCGCTGTCCGTGGACTCGCCGGAGGCGGACCGCGCGGACCCGGCGGACCCGGCGGACCCACGGGCCTTGGCCGGCGCCGTGACGCGCTCCTTCTCGGACTGTTCCTTCTCGGACTGTTCCTTCTCGAACCGCTCCGTCCCGGACCGCTCCGTCCCGGACCGCTCCTTCTCCAAGCGCACCTTCTCGGGGCGCATCTTCTCCGAGCGCGCCGCGTTGGACCGCGCCGCCCCGGACTTCGAACCGGCGGCGTCCGTGAGCCGGGCCGTCCACCGCCGGGAGATCCACGCGATGCCGACCAGCACCGCCACAAGGCCGATCTTGACGAGCAGCAGCTGCCCATACCCCGTGTCGGTGAACGCCGACCAGGCGCCGAGCTGCCGCCAGGACTGGTAGATGCCGGTGGCGACCACTGTGAGCACGGAGCCGAAGGCGACGGACGAGAAGCGGCGTACGGCGGCGGAGTCGACCGGGGTCTTCGCGGGCGCCCGGTACAGCGAGACGAGGAGAGCGACCAGACCGCCCAGCCAGGTGGCGACCGCCAGCAGATGCAGCACGTCGACCGGCATGGCGATGCCCGGCTGCAGACCGGTCGAGGCGTGCTCCGCCATGGCCCAGCTCGCGGCGAGCCCGGTGGCGACCACGGCCCCGCCGACCGCGAGCCCGAAGGTCAGATCGCGCTTCTCCTCGTCCTCCCGTTTCTCGAAGGCGCCGAAGAGCACGGCGATGAACAGCGCGGCGGCGGCGAGCAGCAGCAGTCGGGAGACCAGCGCGGCGCCGGTCTTGGTCTGCAGCACCTGACCGAGCAGGTTCAGGTCGACGATGTCGCCGAACGCCCCGGAACGGGTGTAGGAGCCGCGCAGGAGCAGCAGCCAGAGCGTGGCCGCGGTCAGCGCGACCCAGCCGCCGACGACCAGCCGCTGCACCGCCCGCACTCCGGAGCCGCGCTGCCAGCAGGCCAGAACGAAGGCGGCCCCGCCCACCAGCACGGTGAAGCCCGCGTACGAGACATAGCGGCCGAACCCGTAGAGCCAGCCGACGACACCGCCGCCCGCCGTGTCGCCGGAGACCGAGACCGTGGTCGTGGAGGGGGCGCCGACGGAGAACGTGTAGGCACCGCCGACGGGGTGGCTGTCGGCGGAGACGACCTGGTAGGCGACGGTGTATGTGCCGTCGTTCAGCCCGCTGACGAGCCGCACGGAGTACGTCGTGCCGCTCACGTTGGACGGCTCGCCGGAGTCGACCCGCTTGCCCTTCGGGTCCAGGACCCGCAGCGAGCCGCTGCCCATCGACACCTGCTCGGAGAAGGTGAGCGACACCTGGTCCGGCGCCTTGTCGACCACCACCCCCTGCGCGGGATCGCTGCCGGTCAGCGCCGCGTGCGCGGACGCGGGACCGGCGCCGGCGAGCAGCGCGCCCGCGACGGCGAGGAACAGCAGCACCAGGGTTCGCAGGCGGGGGGTGATGGTCCGCGTCAAGATGGTCCCTCCTCAGTGTCCGGTCGATGGGTTGTACGTGGCCGACTTCACCGGCATCTCGACGGTGAGGGGGCCGGATGAGGCAAAGCTCAGCCGGAGCGTGATCGTGTCGCCCTGCTTCGGCCTGCGCTTCAGGTTCTCGAACATCAGGTGGTTGCCGCCGCTCTTGAACACGAGCTGACCGTGGGCCGGGACGGCGAAGGAGGTGACGTCCCGCATGGACCCGCCGGTGGTGGAGTGCAGGGTGACCCGGTCGGCCACGTCGCTGCTGACCGAGGTCAACTCGTCTTTCGTACCGCCCTTGTTCACTATCGTCAGGAACCCGGCCGCCATGTCCGCCGAGACCGGCTGCGGCATGTACGAGGAGCCGACCGAGAGGTTCGCCTTCGAGCCGTCCTTCGAGTCGCCCTTCGCATGGCCCGGCGAGTCGTCGGAGCCGCCGCAGCCCGCGAGGGCCAGCGCGGCCGCCAGCGCGGCGGCGGGCACGGCGAGACGCCTCACGGGTTCTCCCCCTTGACGATCTCGGGGAGGTCCTTGGTGTAGTCGTCGACCGTCGCGTCCTCGCCGTACAGGACATAGCCCCCGTCGGTCTTCGGCGAGAACGCGACGACCTGGGTGCCGTGGACGGAGACCAGCTTGCCGTTCTTGTCCTTGGTCGTCGGCTCGATGGAGATGCCGAGGGAGCGGGCGCCGGCCTGGATGGTGGGGAAGTCGCCGGTCAGACCGATGAACTGGGGGTCGATGCCGCCCAGCCACTTGCCCAGCTCGGCGGGGGTGTCACGGTCCGGGTCGGTGGTGACGAACACCACCCGCAGCTTGTCCTGTTCCGCCTTCGGCAGCGCCTTCTTGGCGACCGCGAGGTTGTTCATCGTCAGCGGGCAGACGTCGGGGCAGTGCGTGTAGCCGAAGTAGACCAGCGTGGGCCGGCCCTTGGTCTCCGCGCGCAGGTCGTACTTCTTGCCGTGCGTGTCGGTCAGCACCAGGTCCGGCTTCTCGAACGGCTTGTCGAGGATGGTCGCGGCCCCGGCCGAGCCGGACTCCTCGGAGACCACGGCGATCGGTGCCTTGTCGTCGTCCCCGCTGCCACAGGCGGAGAGGGTCAGAGCGGCGGCGGCGAGCAGTCCGGCCGCGGCGAACGTCTTCTTACGCATAGAAAAATGTCCCAGATGTGAGAACTCCGGCGCGGGCCCGGGGGGGGGGGCGGGGGGGGGGTGTGGACCTGGGGCTGTTTTTGGGCCCGGGGGGGGGGGGGGGGGGGCGGGACGGCCATCTCCGCCAGGAGCAGGGCGGCGTCGACGGCTTTGGTTGCGCTCGGGC